>MVQY01000106.1 GCA_002067325.1 Methanobacterium sp. PtaU1.Bin097 | reverse complement strand
TAGGCCTCTTCTATGGAATTTACCAGGCCTATATGGTCCAGTGCCACGTTGGTCAGGACCACCATCTGGGGGTTGATGACGGAGGTCATCTGGTAGGCGTGGTCCTTCATGATACGGTCCATCCATCCCTGGACCTCAGAAACCTCTATCACCAGGGCGTCCATCTTATCAGGGAATTCAGCTATCTGCTTAGCCACCATGGGGTCGATGAGTGTGTTGAACTCTGATAAGGAGTCGGTATTAGTATAAGTAGTGTAGCCCGCCTCCTGGAGGATGGTGTAAATCATATGGGTGGTGGTGGACTTTCCATTGGTACCGGTAACCACTATACGCAGGGTGTCCCTGGCATATTTATTTATGGCCCATTTAAGGGCGAAAGCATTGGCCTTTTCTATCTTATCCGTCACGATTATGGGTAAATCAAGTTCCTGAGCTTGAACAATCGTTTCTTTAGATATATCCTGGGTGATGATGCAGGAGACATGTTTTTCGTGGGCGATCTCAACACCTTTCGCATCGATCCGGTGTCTTATTACTGCATCACCCTTACTTGAATCCTTTAAAATGTTGAATATGCCTTTGATGGGAACATCTTCCCCAATAAGCCGCCCACCAATTTCATCTGCCAGATAGGATGTGGTTAGGTTATCCATTTTTTTTATCCTGGAGGTGTGATTAGATTATAAGAGTTTATAAAAATATAAAGCGATTATACAAATTATCAGGGTTGTAACCCAGTATAGAGTTACAATTTTCCCTTCAGAAAGTCCTTTATATTGTAATGTGTGGTGTAAGGGTTCAACCGGTAATTTAATTATATGGGAACGGTGCATGAGGCTGACTAACACAGAAACTATGGGCACTGCTATAGCGATGACTGCGAAGATGATCACATCACCCAGTATCGCCGCGGCTGCGTAGAACCCTCCCAGGGCAAAGGCACCGGTGTCACCCATGATTATTGATGCCGGGATTCTGTTGTAAACCAGGAATCCGAAACAAACACCGGACAGTGCCATGAAGGTAACTGCCACTTCTAATCGGCCGGTTAAAATGGAGAATATGGCGCAGGCCAGGGAGGCAATTCCCATCACCCCAGCTGCCAGTCCGTCCATTCCATCGATGAGGTTCACCGCGTTAATGGCACCCACAACTCCAATAATGGCTATGGGTATGGATAACAATCCAACATTAAAACCGCTCAGTATGAAAGGCACGCTACCGGATACAATCAGAAATAGGGATACAATAATCTGGGAAAGGATTTTCTCCCTCTCTCTCATCTCACTTTTAATGGGCACTTCTCGGATAATCTCTATCTTTCCCTGCTTCACCAGTTCATCCACATCTCTTTTTGCTTTGGGGGTGGCTACCCTTGCTTCTTCACCAGGTCCAAGCATCAGTCTTCCTAATTCCACGGCACCAGAGGAAATATTTCTGGCCACTTTTTGGAATTCCTTGATTTTGAGTCCCAATAGGTCATCAAACAACCCTATGATGGCGGCTACCACCATGACCCCTGTGGTGATGGTTAAAATTTTATTACCGGAATAGATGCATACTATTAAGAGTAAGCCTAAGATAATGGCCAGCCCACCCACAGTGGGTGTGCCCTGTTTATGGCTGTGCTCTGATACTATGGGATTATCAGTTATATTCGCACCTAAAAGTGTTCTCCTGACGAATGGTGTGAAGAAGACCACAGCTAGGAATGCTATTATTAAAGGTATGAATGTAAAGGGGTTTAATAAATTCAACTAATCACTTCTCCATTTGCTTTCACTTTTCAACTATTTTAAGGGTTTCCATGATTTTTAGGGATTGGTCCATATCTTGCGACCGGACGGTTATTCTACTGGCCTTTTCTGGGCCGTGTATGATATATGGTTTTTCTAGAGTTAAAATTTGTTTCTTCTGGTTGTCGTCATTTTTAAGATGGGGGTTTCTACTCAGGGTTTCTGATGGCAGAGGCATCTCCAGTGCACAGTAATCTTTCATTTCCCTTTCAATTTTCTGGGGGTTCCACTCTCCTACTGCCATGTTCACCAGTTGGTGTATGGGGTTGATGTTGGAGGAGCAGAAGGTTAAAAATCGGGTTCCGCTGGGTCGGGTGTTGATCTCCAGGGTGTTGATCTCTTTTTTCTCCGTGTCGTATATGAATTCCACTTCTGCGGTGCCGTTACCGTCCATTTTGTCCATTATCTTTTTGGCTATCTTCCTGAGTTCCTGATTGTCCAGGTCTTCTATGTCCACCGGGGCGCTTCTGGTCTTCTCCAGGGGATGGGTTCCGGTGAGTGTGGTATCTCCTTTATACACCCCTACCAGGGGCACTGATTTGTTGTTCCACCTTAAAACTTCAACTGATATCTCGGCACCTTTCACGTACTCTTCCGCCATCGCCTGGGGATACCGTTCCAAATAATCCTCTGTATTTTCGGGAGATAGGGCAATTTTTACACCGACTCCGCCCTGGCCTTCGGATTGTTTTAGGACAACTGGATATTTTAATTCCGGTGATATTTGGTCCCTGGTTAATTCAGTAAACCATGGAGTTTTTAACTTATTCTCCATCAGGAACTTCTTGGTCTGGTATTTATCCGTTGAAATTTCTGTGGCCCTGATTCCGGAGGCAACCACCGGCAGGTTGTGATTTTCCTCCAGCTCCTTTTTCATAACCGCTACTTCTGGGAGGGGTTTATCAATTCCAATAAGCGGAATTACGGCATCCACATCTTCTCTGAGTGCTAATTCTGTGGGTTTTTCCATCCCCCTGGGGACTATGTGGTATTCATCTGCTAAATCAAGATTAGGTGAATCTGGGTTGGATTCTGTTAGGATGGTTTCAATCCCCTTTGATCTGGCAAAATTTGCCACTTCGTTAAAGAGTCTTGCTCCGATAAATAAGATCTTCATGTTATCATGTGTTTGAATTTTTCAGCTTTATTAATGTTTTTTTACTGAACTTTTAAATACTAAAATCGGGAATTAATTACAATAAAAAAAATTTACCAGAGGTTTAGACCTATTCTTTAATACATATGTTTAATAATAAACGGTTAAATTGATAATTTTATCACAGATTTGGGGCAAAGTTTAATAATACGTTGTATAAATTATATTCGTTATATAATAATTGACTTTTGCTCGTAATTATGAGACAAGATTACAAGTGAAAAATCCCCGAAACCAAATAAAAAAAAATTCAGAGCAGCGAGTTAAATCATGAACTGGAAAGTTATACTCATCCTCTTAGTCTTAATAGTGGCAGTTTTTTCTTATGTTAGCAGTTTAAGCGGACCTTACGCCCCTATGGGTCGGTTAGGTTTTGTTAAAATCTTAAACCCCGATATGTCACCAGGAAACCCACATTCTACTCTGGCAGCTAAATATGCTAAGGACAGGGGTTCCAACACAGTTCTGGTGGTGCATCTAGCCGGTCACCGTAGTGGATATCCCAACTACTGGGAAGGGGACGTTTATATTATGGAGTTAGGATTCATTGATAAGCAAAGAGGTTACAGTACCAAGGTAGACTGGGGTGATGTAATCCAGGGATTCTTATTCGGCCAGGCCAGTGATCGTTATGATTACGTTTCAGACGGGAAAATATTCCACAATTTAGATGATGCCCTGGCATATCTGGATAAAAAAGCCGCACAAAATGGTCAGGTAGGACCCAGATTGATGTTCTGGCATGGAACAGTTAGAAGTGACAATCCCATAATAAACCAGGGCTGTGGATTACCACTGTACTATCAGATCTGTGATCATTACTATGGACGGTTGGGAGCATACTACTACGTTATCACCGGTATTATATTCCCATATCTTAACAGCCCCTACCGGAACTTCGAACTCATGAACTCAGCACAGCTACAGTACGACTACAACCACGGACTGCTTGGTAC
>MVQY01000105.1 GCA_002067325.1 Methanobacterium sp. PtaU1.Bin097 | reverse complement strand
GTGTGGGAATCAAAAGGAATGTTAGTTAAGGAAAGGAACCTCAAATTCTCTTTTTCGTTAAATAGTTTAGAGTAGGCATCTTCCAGTTTAGAAAAATGTTCGTTGTCCTGTGGATCGCAACGGACGATTTTTATTGGGTAATTTTCTGACATAGGCTCCTCTAAATTCTAGTTTCTCTATTTTCAATTTTTGTAGTTAATCTTCATCCAATGAACCTATATATGTGGCGTAGAAACCATCGGTATCGGCATATATAGGTTTGAACCCGGATTCTTCCGATTCTTTCATGGTGTTCTTAATAAATTCTCTTCCCCAGGCCGTGATTGAATCTGCACATTCCAGACAGTACCATCTGAACCTTATAAATCCATAAACTCCGTACATGGTGTTGGCCACCCTTTTAAGAGCCTCCTGCTGCACATCCAGCACATGCTTCTCCCGGGGGTCGGTGGCTTCTTTCATCCGGGATTTCACTTTAATCCTCTCCCTTAACACGTTACCTATTACAGAGGGTACAAATCCTACTGGTTCCTTTAAAAACTTATAACCAACCTCTGGGGCGGTGTAACAATCTTCTTCATCACATTCATCCACCAACGTATCCGGAGACACGTTCCTGGAAATGATTATACTGGGATACAGGCTGCGGAAATCGAAGTAAACGATATTTTCATGCAAGCCCTTCACCGGGTCTTTAACATAACCCCCTTCAATCTTTTTCCTATTTGCAATCTGTGAATTTGAAGGTTTATTAGGCACGATGTCACCGTATTCATAGGCTTTACGGATGAGATACCACTCCACCTGTTGTCCAGTAGCCATACGGGAGATATCAAAGAGAGGCTGACCAACAAGACGGGTGAGCGCCATGTTCAGTGGCAGCATTTCCTCCCCGATCTTGGTAACCGCCACGGCATCATCCAGGGAATATTCAAACAGCTCTTCCAGCCTTTCTCCACCATCATTCCAGCAAGCATGGATTTCACCCCCATCTATATCCTTCTTCTCTTCATCGAAGATCTCCAGGTACACTCTTTCCAGGGTGTAACGGTCTAATTGCAGGAACCGGCGCATGCTAGGATAAAGATCTACATGGACACGGCCTTTCACCACTGCTGAATTGGCAAAACCCCGCCTCATAAATTTAAGTTCGGATCCATCCACACCCAGGTTGAGGGTTACCCCCAGCCGGGCAGCCCTATCACGGATATAGGGAAAATCAAACACATCACTGTTATACCCGGTTATAAGGTCCGGGTTTTCGGATTTAACCACTTCCACGAATTTTTCAAGCAGTTCTTTCTCATCGCTCACCATTTCTGCAAAATCGAAGGAGGAAGACTTGGTGGAATATACTTTACGCAGACCCTGGTTACTGGAAAGACTGATCATGATGATAGGGTCCTCTTTTTCCTGGGGCATGCCCTTGGGATTGCAGGCCTCGATATCGAAACTCAAAACCTTGAGTTCCGGAAGTCCAGACTCGAGTGGTTGGGGATCTCCAACAACTTCGAAGATGTAGGGATCGCCTTCAGAGATAAAAGAAGAATTTAAGGAATTACCCTCCACCTGGACCTCGGACATGGGAAAAAGTCCCTTATCTATCAGGTATCTACGGTAAAAGGGGATGTCATGTTCCCTGACTGCGTCAACAGAGTCTAAACCCCAGATCTTTTCCCTTAATTTGGGCACATCCTGGGGGTGTTTCAACGTGATCTTCAGGAATTCTTTAAGGACACCCACATCCTTCTTCTTGACTTTTTCAACTTTTTGAATGTTTAAATCTTCTAATTCAGTTATACATGCTTCTATATCATAGGGGAGAACGTAGATGTACGGTTTGAAACTCTTATCCTTGGCTATTATGGATCTATTTCCCTCTTCCCCCACCAGTTTCCCGAATAACCTCACCACCGCTTCATCGTTCTCGGTGACGTAATCGATATCCAGGAGCACGAATTTTTTACTCTCCATAGGGTTCATTTTATATCATGCAGACTATATAATTTTGTTAAAATGAAATTCGAACCTTTAAATACTGAACAACACGACCTAGGATTGGTGTCAAAGCTAATTTACGAGACTGAACTAGAGATATTCCGTGCAATACTGGGTAAAAATGAAACTGAAGGGATTAAAAACATAAAGAGTCTCATAAAGGCAGAAAACAATTTATTTGGCAGTGAAAACATTCATGTGGTCAGTGACGATGACGATAGGGTATTGGGGATTTTAGTTTCCTTCCGTGGGGATGAAGTCACATTCTGGAAAGAATTTAAGGCATACTCTAAGATATTGGATTTTTATGATTTGTTGAGATACGTTTTTAAGGGAACGCTGATTAATGAGCTACTTACAGCAAGTATAGGTCCGGGAGATTACTATATAAGCAATATAGCAGTCGGCTATGAATTCAGGAGCCAGGGAATTGGAACTTACATCCTGGAAAACGCATTGAAACTCGCAGAAGACTCAGGGTGCCAGAAGGTTATTTTGAATGTTACTTTAAAAAATATAAGGGCTTTGAAGTTCTATGAAAGGTTTGGTTTCAAGGTTAATGGTAAAAACACTGCTGAATGGCTATTTAAAGACCAAGGCACCTTTGATATGGAGCTTTTGATTTAGGACATCTTGTTACATCTGATATCTTCTTTATATCCGGAATATCTTGTTTATATCCGTCTTCAAATATCCTTTTATGTTTGGGGAATTCGATTTTTTTGATCTTATCTATCCAATATAAAACTATAAATAGTACCTTGCAATATATGGTACCTTGTATACTGTAAGTGATACCATGAACACTCAATTTAAAAAGGGGGTCCTGGAACTCTGTGTTTTAGTTTTACTGGACAGAAAAGATTGTTATGGTTATGAAATGGTCGAAGAGATATCGAGGAACATTTTTATCTCAGAAGGTACCATTTACCCTCTTCTCAAAAGGTTAAAAACTGAGGGTCTGGTTATTTCATATTTAAAAGAGTCTCAAGATGGCCCTCCAAGAAAATATTACCAAATAACCGAGTTGGGGAAAGAAAAAAAGGAAAAATTAGTGGCTGAATGGAATGAATTCGCCATGGGTGTGAGTAATTTATTGTATAATAGAAATGTGGATATGGAGGGGAATTGTGATGAATAAGGATGATTATCTGAAAGAACTCACCAGGTTGTTGCGGAAACTGCCTAAAGAGGAAAGAGATGATGTGGTTTCAGATTATCATGAGCACTTCATAATTGGTATAGAAAAAGGTAGAAGCGAAGAAGAAATTGCAAAGGCATTAGGAAATCCAAAAACAGTAGCAAAACAGATTAATGCAGAATATATGGTCAGAAAAGCTGAAGATAAACAGTCAGCAGGCAGTATGTTTGAAGCAATACTGGCTGCTGCCGGATTGGGGATTTTTAATCTCATTTTTGTGGCTGTACCTACTCTGATAGTTGTTGCGCTTATATTAACTGCATTTGCTGTTGGGGGAGCTATGATCATGGGGGGGATTTTGATTACCATTTCCTATATGTTCCAGCCATTAATACCATTAATTAATCTTAACTTACCTCTAGGGGGTATCTTAGGAATTTTTGGAGGAATTTTCATCGGTGTTAGTTTAACCATATTAGGGGTGGGTTTAGTTGCAGCAACAGCTTATATAACTAAATGGTTATATGGATTAGCCATTCGATATTTAAAATATAATATAAGATTAATTGAAGGACGAAAGGGCTCAAAAAAGAGTCAGGGGGTTTCATAATGGAAAAAATACTTTGGGGATTACTAGCAGGTACTAAAGGAGGGAAAAATAGGGCTAGAATTATCGATGCCCTAAATACCAGACCTTATAATCTTAATCAACTTGCAGAAAAGTTGTCTCTTAATTATAAAACAGTAAAGTATCATATTGGTGTTTTAGAGAAAAATAAAATTGTTATATCTGCATCTAAAGGATATGGGTCCTTATATTTCCTTTCTGAAGATATGGAAAATAATTTTTCTACTTTCCTTGAAATTTGGAAAGCATCCACTCTAAACGACAACCACATCTACAGTATGGACAATAAAATAACTTCTGATATTTATAAAGGCCTGATACATCACTAATTTTTTTTGAAAATTATAACTCCTTTATATCCTCTATTTTGTTAATTAGTCTTTTATTGAACTACTTTTATCCCGATTTCAAGTTAATTTTGGCATGATTTATGCTACATTTTGGGTAAATTAAGACTATATTTTGGCTAAAATTTCAGGGTAATATGGTTAAATAAGGATATAATTATGGGTAAATTCTTAAATAAGCTTTTTATATTGTTTATGACTTATTTTATATTGGCATAGAAAGCCAATTGGTTAAAGGAGGTATTTATAAAAATTAGAAAAGGAATTTATTTGGTCCCGATGAAAGAGTGGATTTTTATTTTAAATTAAACATGCCGCCTCAAAATCCTCTCATGAGGGACTATTTGGATTTT
>MVQY01000104.1 GCA_002067325.1 Methanobacterium sp. PtaU1.Bin097 | reverse complement strand
TTTTTTAACTTTAAAATTTACATTGTTTATCCTTATTTAAATCTAGTTAAATAGAATAGTATTTATTGATAATATTCTATACTATATTTTAAAGGGTATAGGTAGGAGTTGATTAATCTGTCAAAATATATAGTGGTAACCGGGGGTGTGGTTAGTTCCATTGGTAAAGGAATAACCGCTGCATCCATCGGTAGAATTTTAAGGTCTTATGGTGTGGATGTAACCGCCATAAAAATTGACCCATACCTTAATTGGGATTCTGGAACATTGAACCCCTATCAACACGGGGAGGTATTTGTAACCGACGATGGTATGGAAACAGATCTCGATCTGGGACACTACGAGAGATTCCTGGACGTGGAACTTTCCGGTGAATCCAACATAACCACCGGGAAAGTCTACTCAGCCGTGATAAATAAGGAGAGGAAGGGAGATTTCCTGGGGGCCTGTGTGCAGATCATCCCCCATATAACTGATGAGATAAAGTCCAAGATCAGGGATATCTCAAATGTAACCCAGGCTGAAATTGTCCTGGTTGAAGTGGGAGGAACAGTTGGTGACATAGAAAGCCAGCCCTTCCTGGAAGCGTTAAGACAACTCAGAAACGAGGAAGGCCATGACAACGTCATGTTCGTCCATGTAACCTACGTCCCCTACCTAAAGGCAGCTGGGGAATTTAAGACCAAACCCACCCAGCACAGCACCAAAGAATTAAGAAGCACAGGTATAAATCCTGACGTTATAATATGCCGGTCCGAATTACCCATCGACAGCCACATCAAGGATAAAATAGCCCACTTCTGTGACGTGGAAAGAAATGCAGTGATAAACACCCCAGATGTTCACTCTATCTATGAGGTCCCCCTCATCTTAAACAGTGAAGACCTGGGTGAATACGTCCTTAACCGTCTGAAGATAAATGCACATAAATCCGACCTATACGGCTGGAGCAGGATAGTGGACTCCCTTAAAAGCTACAACTCACGGGTTACCATCGGTATCATCGGCAAATACGTGGAACTGGAGGACGCATACATCAGCATAAGGGAAGCGTTGAAACACGCCGCCGCCCAACTGGGCACCAAAGTGGATATCGAATGGGTGCACGCCGAAGACACCATAAACATGGAGAGGATCCGGGACTTCGACGCCATGCTCATACCCGGCGGCTTCGGTGAAAGGGGAATCAGTGGAAAACTGGACGCCGTACGTTACTCCATTGAAAACGACATACCCCTATTCGGGATCTGCCTGGGAATGCATACCATAGTAATCGAGTTTGCCAGGATGAACGGATTTGAAGGTGCAGACAGTACAGAATTTGATACTAACGCCAAACACCCGGTTATCGATATGATGCTGGAGCAGAAGAAGATAAAGAATATGGGTGGTACCATGAGACTGGGAGCCTATCCCTGCAAGATCAAGGAGGGAACCCTGGCCCGGGAAGCCTATAAAAAGGACTTAATAAGTGAAAGGCACCGGCACCGGTACGAGTACAACAACAAATACCGGGAGGAGCTTGAGGAGAAGGGATTAATAATCGCCGGCATCTCCCCAGATGACTTCCTGGTGGAGATGGTGGAACTCAAGGGTCATCCCTGGCTTTTAGGCTGTCAGTTCCATCCTGAGTTCAAATCACGACCGAACAACGCCCATCCACTGTTTGTATCATTTGTACAGGCTGCAATTGACAACCGGAAGAGTAAAGCCAAGTAATTCTTTTATTTCTTTATTTTCTATTTAATTTACCATCTTTTCTTTGTTTCATCTTCGAGCTTAATATTAGTATGTGTCAATCATTTTGCCAAGTTAGAAAGTATGTATTAATCATTTGCCAAGTTAGAAAGTATGTATTTATATAATTAATAATTTAAACTGATATCATGGTCTATAATTATATACCTCTAATTGCAGCGATTATAGCAGTTTCTGCCTCTATATATGCCAGCTATAGCGATTTAAAGAGGGGCATCATACCTAACAAACTTACCTTTCCCCTGATAGGGGTGGGATTAATTTTAAATGCTATATATGCAGTTTTAATTGGTAATTTACTGCTTATTGTAAGCGCAGCCATCATAACCGCGGTCATCTTTGCTTTAGGGTACCTGTTCTGGAAGATGGGTGCCTGGGCCGGTGGGGATATCAAACTATTCACTGCCCTGGCGGCATTACTTGCTGTTTATCCTCCCATAATTAATTACAATATTTTAAACTATCAGATGCCTTTTTATTCAACCTATCCCTTTCCATTTACATTGATTATAAACAGTATCCTTTCCATGTTACCTTTCCTTTTAATCTATGTGGTTTATATAGGATTTAAGCATAAGCCAAAGGTTCTGGAGGAATTAACTGCTCCATTAAAGGATTATCGCAAGAACATGGTTCAGGCTCTGGTGGTCTCTTCTGCAGTGTATATTGCTTATTTCATCACTTTCTATTTGCCCTTCCGAAATCTCCTGTTGAGTATGGTACTGATAATTATATTATCACTGGTTATCTCTAAATTACCTAAACTGATCAAGGCTGCCCTGGTATCAGTCGTTATGGTTTTGTCCTTAATACAGAATTTACAAGTTACAATCCTCGGATTTATAGTCTTATTTATAATAATGACGGTAACTGCAGTTGTAAGAAAATTAATGACCAAAGCCAGTAAGGAAGCCTTGCAGGATGATTATAAAATTAACGAGCTCAAGGAGGGAATGATATCTGCTTACAACCTTTACCAGAAGGGTGATGAGGTATATTATGATGATAAGAGTTTCTTCGATAAAATAAGGGAAGCTGTAAAAACTGGTGACATCTTCCTGTTGAGCGCACCCAAGGGTAAATTACTGGTGAGCACACTGGCAGCCGGTCTTAAAAATGAGGATATAGAACTCTTAAAAAAGCTTTCCAGTGAAGGTAAAATCTCAGATACCTTCAGGGTGAAGAAGGGTGTTCCCTTTGCACCTTCCATCTTAATTGGTCTGGTGATCTCGCTTTTAATAGGGGATCTGGTCATCATACTTTTGGGCGTGTTGAACTGGTTGTTGTACTAAATAAACTGGCGGTGACACCAAAATTTATAAGGTAATAAGTTTAAATCATACATTGATGTGAGGAGTTATGGATAGTAGGGGACAGGCATCTGCAGAATACATATTTCTTATACTGATTTTCCTGATAGTTCTAGCTCTAGTTACCGTTCCCTTAGCTGGACGGACCATCAATGCCACCCAGAATGTCTCCGTAACTTCTGATGCTAAAACCGCCCTTTCAACCATAGCTAATGGGGTTAACGTGGTGTACTCCAATGGACCCGGTGCTAAAAGAACTGTGAATGTGTACTTCCCGCAAGACAGTAGTTTATTCTACGACGATGATGGTACTTTAAATTTAGGTCTTCGAGATATTCCAGTCAACGCCAGTAATCCGGATGTTAAAAAGGATACTGTTTATCTGGACGTGCCCTACGAGGTTCAGGTGGATGGTACTGTTACCAAAGGTTGGCACGATGTGGAAATAACATGGGATGTTGGAAGTACCTATATATTAGTTTCAATCAAACCATCCCCGTAAAAAGTAAAATATCATTGCAAGTAGGGAAGGATCTGTAAATAGTTATAATCCTTTAATGCTTATTTTTAAATATCGAATTCATTTTAAATTCTATAATCCACTGAAATATTTTAATAGTCACCTTTAAAATACTTAATCCAGGGATTAATTTAATAGTCCCCTTTAAAATACCAATTAATTTATATTATATTGCGTTATAATTATTATTCAAAAATAGTGTAATAATTTTATTCAAATAAATTTGAATGGAGATTTCAAGTTGGGTATATTCGCCAAATTCGGAGATTTTATCATCAAACTATTTTCCTTCGTGGGAATGCTCATTCTATCCATCCCCAAGATTCCAGAGAAGATAAGGAATATAAATACCAGTGGGATCCGGGATAAAATCGACACTGAATCTGTGAAGGGCAACATATCCCGGATCAGGAGTGAAGTAGGTGGTGTGAAGGACACCTATTCCAGAGAGAACTATTCCAGACCGGAACATGCCAGAACATCGGGGGAATCTGGAGCTCACCTTGAAGATCCAGGTGTAATCTTAATTTCAGGGACCTATACTTCAGAAGAGAAGGAAAGAACTATTTTAATTCTACAAATTGCTTCAGCGGCATTTATCGTGGTTTCAATTTTCTACGTGTTCAACTTCCTATCCTTAATTCTCTTCCTGATACTGGGCGGTCTTATCGGTGCCTTCGTGATTTATATGCTGTACAACAGGGTAACGAAGATGTACCGGAGGGATTTCAACGCCTACCGTGATTTCTTTTTGCTGTACCTGGCGGTGGGAATCGTGATAGTCCTGGTGAGCAGCAACCCCAGCCTGACAATGGCTTTCTCCTTCCAATCATTACCCTCCCTATCAGTACTGATCTATGCCATAATAGCCGTGGCTGCAGTGTTCCTCATATTCCGGATAAAATATCACCGTAATTACACCTTTGGAACTGTACTGGAAGCAGGTGAAAACACCGCCCATGTGAAGGTGGAATACGATATCAGGTCCAACGTCAAACCGGATATCTATCTGGTGGAGAATAGACCGGGAGCCGTGACTGGTGACACCGTGAAACTTAAAATTGAAGAGAAAATCATAAGCACCGGTGGCAATAAACCCCTGGAAATTCTGGAAGTATATGAGAAGACCTAAACTTTTATTTAACTGAAATCCCATATTTTTATTTTAAATCAACTTCTTAAGGTTTTTAATATGAA
>MVQY01000103.1 GCA_002067325.1 Methanobacterium sp. PtaU1.Bin097 | reverse complement strand
CGAGTGGAAACTTCACAAAATTAGATATAATAACGGATAAAGTGGGATACATAGTTTTAGATGTGGGAATGGAAACTCCGCCTTATTCCACGGTGGTTTATGAGAATAATGAGTATAAGATATGTAGGATAGGATGATGCTCTAAAACAAATGGTTTAGTGGATAAAACTTCATTTTGTTTGGTGAATAAAACTTCATTTTCAGTAAAATCTAATTAAATCACTTTCCCTTTAGTAAAAACTAATTTTTTATGTGTTCCCATACTTCGTTTATATTAGTTTCCACTCTTTCTTTCATGGATTTTTCCGGCAATGCTATCCACATTATGACAGTTCCCATCATCATAGTTTCTATAACCTCTGAAACTATGGTATTATTAATATCTGATCTTATTACACCCTGAGCTATACCTTCATTGATTACGTCCTTAATAAAATCAAACATATTAGTGAAGAACTCTGTATAAATTTCGCTTATCATATTATATTTCTGAACACCTTCTATCAATAGTAGGTGTAGTGTTCTATAGTCTATTTTTTCGGGACCTCCCACAAGCTGAGTAGTTTCATTGATTACAGAATCATCACCGATAATTGATAGTATTGCAACTTTTAGTTTCTCTTTGGGCGTCCCTTCGAAATTTTTAATCTGTTCCATGGTTAAATAGAAATAGTTAAATAAGTATTTTTTTATTACCTCGACCATCAACGTGTCTTTACTCTCAAAATGGTGATAGAATCCGCCGGTA
The DNA here is from genome assembly GCA_002067325.1 of Methanobacterium sp. PtaU1.Bin097. Classification (GTDB taxonomy): domain Archaea; phylum Methanobacteriota; class Methanobacteria; order Methanobacteriales; family Methanobacteriaceae; genus Methanobacterium_A. Next base: position 4,474 of record MVQY01000103.1, on the reverse strand, counting down.
GTGATGTTTGATTCTTTTTTAACTTCATTTATGGAAACATTATCAAATCCTTTTTTAAGTAAAAGTTTGAAGGCTGTTTCCATGATCCTTGATTTTGTATCCATAATTCACCCTTCCCTTAATTTTATTTTATCTCTGTAATAAACTAAATTTAATATTAAAATCAAATGTTTAGGTAATCTAAAAGAGTGATCACACCAGAGACCCTGTAACCTCATTTAACCTGTGACATTCTTTTAAATATTTTGATGTTGTGCTATAAATTAAATGTGGAATTAATATAAGTATGGAGTAATTTTCACCATAAATTTGTTCTAAAAGTAAATCCAATGTTGGAGGTAGAGTTAGTACGACCACTAGAATAGACTACTTGAACACACAAAAGGGTTGGAAAACCTTTTTACTCGTAATTCCTGCTGTAATGGCATTTTTAATAGTGTTGATCCCCACCCTGAAATTTCAGTGGCCGTTAAGCTGGGATATCTATTACCACGTTCATCTGGCAGAGCTCTATCTGGAGTATGGATTCACCTACTTTGATCCCTTAACAGTCGCTCCATTGGGAAGGCCCATAGCCTATCCACCTGTTTTCCACTTCCTCCTGGCTGGACTTTCCTATGTTTCGGGTACAGACCCGTTTCAGGTGGCCAGATACTTGCAGCCGGTACTGGCCATGGTCCTAGTTCTGTCCATCACTTACGTTACTTATCGTTTATTCGGGTTTATTTCAGGAATATCGGCTGGTATACTCACCATATTCAGTCTTATAACCATTAACCGGGGATTTTTTGCATCCCCCGGTACTTTAAGCCTTATATTAATGCCCCTGGTTTTATATGCATATTACCGGGCCAATGAGGATGGTAACTTTAAATTCCTCCTGGTTTCGGCCGTATTATGTGGAGTGGTGTTTTTAACCCACAGTTTAACGGCATTTATGATACTCGTAGTAGTGTTCATCTTCGCAGCAGTTATGAAGCTCTTGAAGAGAAGCTTTAACCCTAAATATCTGGCTATTTTCATTACCATCACCGCAGTTATGGCTTTACTCTGGTGGGGGCCGCTTTATATCCTATATCACCCCCAGTTCAACATTTTCCCAGGATACCCGCTCCCCATATCCGAATATTACATCCGATACCTGGGGATTATTCCTACTTTACTTGCCACTCTTGGGGGTTTATCCCTGCTCAAGAAAGGCGAAAATAAGGGCATTTTCATCCTGGTCTGGTCACTTTCCACGTTAATCTTAAGCCGAGCATATTTTATTGGTGTAGATTTAATTCCCATCCGTGTACTGGAAGTAACCTCCTATCCCCTTATCATTATGGCGGGGTATGGGGTGGCAGTCACTTTAGATGCGTTAGAAAAGAGATTGAATAAAAACAGTCGATATAAAACTCATCAGAAAATCAACTCCTCTAAAAGCCCCTTTAAGAACCTTAAAAAACATATAAAATTAACGGTGCTAATCCTTCTAAGCGTCTTCACCCTAATTTCAGGCGCTGTATTTGCCGATGGCTACACACCTAACCTGATAAGTCCAGACGATTTACATTCCGATTATATCTTCCCCGAGAGTGTGCATATACTCTTTAACCCTCTGGACTACATCTTCAAGTTTCAGGTCATAGCTGACCGGTTTGGGGATCTTACACTCGCCCAGAACAGAGAGGGGGTGGTGGATTGGTTTAAATATAATGGGGAGAGAGATAAAACAGTCTATTCTGTTGATTCCTATATGGATACCATAATAGTTTCTACAACCAGGATGAAGGTGATGAAGGGAGGATACAGTGAAAGTATACCCTTATCTGTCTTTAAAAGGAATATGGATGATGTTGGCAGTTTAAACCGTGAGCAGCTTTTAATGGATAACATCAAATACTTCCTGCTTCGAAATGGAATGATTATTCCCCCTTACGCTCGGGAAGTGTATAGAAATGGTAACTACGTCATCTGTGTAGTTGAATAATTCACGAAAAGATAAGTGATGTTGATGGATAAATCATATAAACTCCTTTGGATATTTGCCTGTCTCTTTATTGGAGTTTTAATTCTTTGTTTCTTAATTAATTCCGTTACCACAGATGAATCCTTTAACGGATTTTCTGGAGAAGTTAACGATACCGTCATCATCTGTTCTGCAACTGGTGATATGAAGGCCCTGGAGGTGGGTGTTGCATCCTACGCCGGGAAAGAGGGGATACCCCTCATTTTAACAAGTCAAACCATTCCCTTCCCATTGAATGAATGGTTTTCCCTGTTTAAAGACAGGGCTAATATCAAAAAGGTAATCCTGATTGGTCCGGTTTCCCCCTGGCAGGTTCTTTCCTTGAAACTGCTTAATTTAAATGTTGAGAGGATCGACGGATCTTCTAAAGCAGAAATCCTCACTGAAATGGCTGAGAAGGCTTACAAATCCCAGGATACAGTTATAATCACCGCTTCTGATCCGTCAGCTTCACTTTTAGGGGCTTATATGGATGTTCCTGTTTTTGTGGTGGCTGAACCAGGTGAATACGTCTCTTCTGACACTTTAGAGCTTGAATATGAAAGTTACATATCAGATAATAATATAAAACGTGTTATTGTTGTGGGAACTGTTTCTCAAGGTATAATAAATGATTTGAATTCTAAAGACATCCAGTTAGAGGAAATAGGGGGGGATGACAATTTCCAGACCAGTGTCCTGGTTTCTGATAGAATCAGGGATATCCTTGGTCAGAGGAGCGTTGAAGTTAAAACTGCTTACGCTGGTTTCTATGGGGAATTACCTTCCATCATACCCCTGGCAGTACATAATAACTCGATAATCCTGACAGACCCTACTATCCACATGGATGAAGCAGTAGATTATCTAACAACAGCCGGAATAGATGATGTAGTCATTACCAGGAACGGTCCGGCCGATTACCTGCAGATGGAAGAGCCGGATTTCGTATCAAGCAGGTTCATAGATAGACTGCATGCGGCGGGTATTGATACTTCCTCATTAACCAATTTCAGGACCATCAACGAGGCAACCGGTTTATACGAAACCAAAATGATGGCTGCCGAACTTCTTTATAGAACCGGTGGTTTATGGGGCGGTGCAGGATTGGATCCGAGTTTAACCCTCTTGGGTTCAGTTAGAACTGGTATTGCTGATTATCCACCTATCTTAGACACGGTTTTAAAGGGAGGTAATTGGGGTTCAAGCACAGGTTCCCAGTTAACTGTTAAACAAATAGGTTTGAATGAATGGTACTACCAGTGGAAAGGTATTCATCCATATGTATGGCAGAGGATTAATGATAGTGATTGGTGCTGCTATTCAGGCACTCAATATTCCTGGCACTGGATCCAAGCCAATAAAACAGAACATGGCATATTCACCAACAGCACCAACGATACCTGGACAGTGGAATATCTAAGTGATAACCAGGTTTATAACCGGGTTTACTGGGTTAAAAAAGGAAATATATGGGAAGAAATACACTCTGAAGCATCATTCAACTGGAAAAAAGAATTAAATTCCTGGATATGCTATCAGGATGGAGTTAATGAGAGCTTTACCTTGTTCCCTACTAATTTTCTTTGAATATTTGAGTATTAACAAATATTCTCAAATTAACCATAGCATCCCTCAAATTAACCGAAGTTTTCTTCAAACACTTTTCTAATTTCATGGGGAGTTCTTAATATGTAGGTATTGTCCATTTTGGCCAGTTTCTGGGCGTGCTCCACGTCCTCCTTCCGGATGGTTAGTTTCAAATCTTTACCGTCCGGGAGCTTGGTGATGGTGGTTCCTTCTTCTAAATCTGCCGGTAGAATGTAGAGAGGAACATTCGCTTTCTGGCCCATTACGGCGGCGTTGGATATGAGGGTGTCTCCCATCCTCAGAGCTATTTTGGCCACTGTATTGGAGGTTCCCGGGGCAACTAGCATAAATTCATACTTTCCCAGCTGGATGTTACCAGCTAAAAAGGGAGAATTAGCATTGATTTCCACCCAGATTTTATCGAATGCGCTTTCAATTTCATGGGATATTTCATAATATTTTATAACCTGATCCCCGGCTTTAGAGATGAAAACTTCAATTTCAACCTTATCTTTGAAATCTTCATTTATATCCAGCATCACTTGAACAGTTTCCTCTATCATATCTCCAGCACCGGTTATTCCCCAAGCCACTTTCCTTTTAGCCATAAATTCCCATCTCAAATAAAAATTTCTTCCAAACAACTTTAAGGGCCCTGAATATTTAATTGATTAGTTATTTGGACTTGTTCCTATAAATTTTTTTTCTCGATACATATTTATTCATGAAAATTAGAATATGAATTAAACGAGTGAACTTGCAATTCAAGACATAGCTTTTTTATCCTAATTATTAGTAATGGGGTTATTTTATGGCGAACAAACGATTATTCGGAACATTTGGCGTAAGAAGAAGGGCTAACGAAGCTTTAACACCTGAATTTGCTTCTAA
>MVQY01000102.1 GCA_002067325.1 Methanobacterium sp. PtaU1.Bin097 | reverse complement strand
AAGGATTACGACTGGAATAATATAATCACCAGGCTAGAAGTAACTTACGGGGAATTTCTACTTAAATAAAAAGCTAAAATAAAGGATTAATACACATGAAGATATTACAGACACCAGTCAGGTTTTATCCCTTCACCGGCGGTGTGGAAAACTACGTTTACTACCTTTCCAGGGAGCTGGTGAACTCAGGAAACCAGGTGAAGGTGGTATGTGCCAACGAGCCAGATATAGAGAGTAAACAAAGAGTGGAGGGTATTGAAGTAGAAAGACTGCCCTACATGGGTAAAATAGCCAACACCAACATCACCACCGGACTCCCCGGAGCATTATCAGATGGTGACTACGACATCATCCACACCCATATCCCCACACCCTGGAGTGCTGATTGGAGTGCTTTTTATTCCAATAGTAAAAAAAAGCCATTAGTGGTAACTTATCATAACGATATAATAGGTCAGGGATTGGCAAGTCTGGTAGCCCGTATATATAACTCAGTAGGCTTAAACTACGTGCTCAAAACTGCAGCCAAGATCATCATAACCCAGCCCGGCTACCTGCAATCCTCATCTCATCTGGCTAAATACCGGGATAAAATAGAAGTAATCCCCAACGGGGTGGATGTAGAAAAATTCCAGCCAATACAGGCTTCAGATAATGAAGATAAAAGTACCATCTTCTTTTTAAGTGTCCTGGACGAGTTCCATAAATATAAAGGACTGGATTATCTTTTAGAAGCCCTTAAAATAGTTAAAAATAACGTGCCTGATGTAAAATTAATCGTGGGAGGTAAAGGCGTTTTACTTGATCATTATCAGGAAATGGCCGCTTCACTGGGTTTAAAGGATAACGTGGAATTTGCCGGGTTTATCCCTGACGAGGAAATTGCAGATTATTACAGCCAGGCAAGCGTATTCGTCCTACCATCCATCTCCTCACTCCAGGAGGGATTTGGAATAGTGGCACTGGAGGCACTGGCCTGCCAGACACCAGTGGTAACCACCGATATTGTAGGGGTGGCCCATGATCTAAAACAAATCAAAGGTGGAATAGTAATTCCTCCCAGGGACACCCATAAACTGGCCGATGCTATAACGCAGATACTCAGTGATGCCCAGATGCAAAAAGAGATGGGTCAAAGGGGCAGAAAACTGGTGCAGGAAAAATACACCTGGAAAGTTGTGGCCAGTAGTATGGAGAAAGTATATAAGGAAATACTGGCAAAATCCTAAATTCACATAATCTTATTTTTTAGATTGAATATTTTAAAGGAAATAGGATATAATATTAAATTTAATAAGGAGTGCGGATGGTTTGAATGTTGGATATAAATAAGCTACAGAAGGGTTTCAACATTAAAAACTGGATGTTCACGGTTATATTCTTCCTAATATTAACTGATCTATCCATAATTTTAGATATACCCTTTTTAAGAGAGGTATTCTCCTTTATATTCTTTTCTGTAGTCCCTGGCTTTTTGGTCATACTAATATTGAATCTCAAAGGGATGAACCCTGTTAAAAAGGTTGTACTATCGGTGGGAATGAGTATTTCCTTCCTGATGATTATCGGCTTGGCTTTAAACAGTTTATATCCCCTGTTAAACCAGCCATTATCCTTCACCCCGGTTTTTGTTACCTTAAACCTCTTCGTCGTTCTACTGTCTGTGGCTGCCTACTGGCGTAACCGGAACGTTTTAGAAGATGATTTTGGTTTTAAACTAGATTTAAAGGATAAACTAAGATCCCCACTGATATTTCCATTTTCATTCCCTCTCCTGGCTATACTAGGGACTTATCTTATGAACACCACCCAGAACAACGTTCTACTTTTAATCATGCTCCTTTTAATACCCCTGTATCTGGTGGCTGTGGTTTATCTGCGGGACAGGATCCATTCTGCGACTTATCCCCTGGCACTGTGGCTCATTGGCCTAAGCCTGCTCCTGATGCACGGATTAACCTCCAACCACCTCCTGGGAATAGATGTTCACCTGGAATATTACAGCTTCCAGCTCACCCAGTTAAACTATTACTGGGACCTGAATACCTATTACAACGCCTACAATGCCTGTATGAGTATAACCATTCTCCCCCTGATCTACCATGTCCTCTCGGGGATGGGTGGAGAATACATTTTCAAATTATTCATGGGCATCATAGGTTCCATATTGCCATTAATCGTTTACCTGGTCGCAAAAAAATATATCGCGGGTAAATATGCATTTCTAGCGGCTCTGCTTTTCATATTCCAGCTATTTTTCATGAACCTCCTGGGAGCAGTGAGACAGGAGATAGCTATAATATTCTTCTTCCTCACAATAATGGTTGTATTCGACTCTAAACTGGATAAATGGTTCCGGAAATTCCTTATAATACTTTTCATATTTGCAACTTTAATATCACACTATTCCACGGCCTACGTGGCATTCGTACTCATACTACCCATACTGCTCTACCCATTTTTCAGGAGCTTGATGAAGGAGAGGAAGCTGGTCTTCACCAACTTCGACGTCATAATCATTTCACTGGTACTCATTGCCATCTGGTACCTTTTCGTGGCTAAAGTCCAGTTTGCAAGCGGGGCCCAGGTTCTGGGTAAAACAGTGGAACTAACCGCGGGCGCGGGAATAAGTAGTGCTCTGGTTGGAACCAGGGGCGCCTATGTCCTGGGCATCCTAGGGGTGGTTTTCAAGTCACTCCCCAACATGGTGAGTGTCATCGCCCATGATCTGATATTCGCCACCATACTGGTGGGATTAGTCGCCATTGTCCGGAGGTTCCGCTATTATCAGGAGAAGTTCACCACGGAATTTATACTGGGAATAGTCATATCCCTGGTTTTACTGGTTTTATTCGTGGCCCTGCCCTACATCTCAATTGCCTACGATGTGGCCCGGCTGTTTTTCCAGTTAATAATATTTTTAGCACCAGTCTTTGTAATCGGCGGTATTTTCATAGCCAGAATTACTAAAAAACCAAAATGGGATGTTTACATTTTGTTATTCCTTTTAATATTCCTGTTTTCCTGTATAACATATCTACAGTACAGTGCTCTGGGCCAGCCCTATTCTTCAGACTATGAAACGAACGGCACAGTCAGACAGGGTAACTATATCTATGACAGTGAAATAATAGCAGCCCAATGGATCTCCCAAAACAGGATAAACAACTTAACAGTATATTCAGATGGAAGAGAGGTTGCCAGATTCTTAACAGCATATGGACCGAATGTTTCAAATGAAAACATCAACAGCTCATTCTTTGGCTGGAATAAAACCATAGATAGGGGTTATATCTATCTGGGATACGTTAACATACATGACCGGTTGATCATAGATATGGGTGATGATTTTATCCGGGTGGATATGGAACCATATACATTCCTTCTAGATGGAAAGAGCAGGATATACGATAATGGAGGGGCCCACATATTATGGTAAACGATTCCGAAGCAAACCAGGGAAGTAAAGAAGGGTTTAAAATATTATTCGTACACCACACAGCAATGTGGTACCGTAAACCATTCTTCCGCAGATTGAGCGAGATCTACGATGTTGAGTTTCTATTTACCAATGTGGAAGGCTACAATCGAACCTACGGCACTGATTTATCAAAGGAAATTCCAGGGATGGAAGGTATAAACTATCGTATAGTCCCTAACAAGCTGGGAATGGCCTGGGGCGCTATAAAAAGGGCTCTGGGAGAATATGCTGTCTTTGTAGGTGGTAGCTGGGATACTCCCACCGATGCATTTGAAACCTTACTCTACTTTTTAACAGTGAAAATAAAGGGGAAACCATTCATTCTATGGAGGGAAGACTGGGACTGGAACGTTAAAACCACTAAGAGGAAATTTGCCAAGTTCTTGGCCGGATTTTTCTCTCGCAGTGCCGATGCTCTTTTAGTACCGGGCACCAAACACAGGGAATTCTTCACAGGATTAGGGGTATCGCCTGATAAGATTTTCATCATGCCTAACGTCAGTAATTTACACGTAAAGGAAGATGATTATGGAAATTGTGAGAAGATACGCCAAGAGCTTGGACTAGAAGATAAAAAGGTTATCTTATTTGTGGGGCGTCTCATTAAGTTAAAAGGACTTCGATACCTCCTTAAGGCCTTCAAAAAGCTCCATAAAAAAGTGGGCGATGCAAGGTTAGTTGTTGTGGGGGATGGAGAATGCCGTGGGGAACTGGAAAAATTAGCGCACAGTTTAAAGATAGAGGATCTACTTTACTTCCAGGGTAACGTGCCCAATGATTTGTTAGGGGCTTATTATCTCCTTACCAATATTTTTGTACTGCCTTCCATCACCACCCACCATGCCGATGCATGTCCTTTGGTGGTCAATGAAGCCATGTCCTTTGGAAAACCAGTGGTAACCAGTGACGCTGTAGGTAACACCTTCATGATTGAAGATGGGATAAACGGTTTTGTTGTTCCGGAAAGAGATTGTGATGCTCTCAATGAAGCTTTATATAAAATTTTAATGGACCCGGAGCTTGAAGAGAAAATGGGCCAGGCATCTAAAAGAATTGTTGAAGAGGGATTCACCTATAAGAACATGATTGAAGGATTTAATCGGGCTATAAACTTTATAAAAAGAAGATGAAAGAAACCAGTTATCTAAAAAGAAATAAAAAAAGGAAAATCGAACTTACCTCATTGAACTGGATTGCATCTCTGGAGAGCCGTCCTTGCAGTGGTATACTGTATCGAAGTTGAAATCAGATGAGACACTGCATTCCTGGCATTTACATCCCTGTGGATTTTCAAAACATTTTATTTCGTCACCTATAGCACAAAATACACCCATTTTCCCCGTCTGCATACATTCGTTGTAGCTGGGGCAGGCGTTGCAGATGCATTTAATCATGGTTTCTTCATTTTTTGGAACCATACCCATAAATCAGCACCTCCTTGTGGTTATTATTATGTACCTAATAAGTTTTAAAATTTTTTAAATTAAATATAAAACCACTTCTAAAGCAATTTCAAGGAAAAAAGAGATATAATAGAGAATAATAATGATTACGGGTTTTATTACGGTTAAAATAAGCCTAGTTTGCCTAACAATTATTTTCAATTAGAAATGATAAAAGAATTTAAGAGCATATTCACCTGTTCATCGTTATAGCATAGTTAATTCCGTTTAATTATTATTTTAAAGTATAACACAAATATTTGGAGTAGATACAGTGGTAAATAGGGGTAATAATGATTGTTATGGGCTTTTAGGAAGGTTAAATTGGATCTGATCTCCATCAAAGCCCTTTTGGCTCCTCCTGAACTCCTTTTTTTCCGAGATACAGCTTCTTTATGCCATATAAATGAATCCAAGACTACCACAGATTTATATCCATATTCTTTGAGTTTGAGGGCCAGGTCGATATCCTCACATCCAAAAAATAGATCATCATTCAATTGCATTATAGGTAATTTAGACTTTAAAAGTAACGCTGCTCCGGAAACCCAATCACATTCAATAATGTTTTCCGGATAATCCTCTAAACTGCTAATTTCGGTTAAATCATAGTAACCAGGATACTTCTTTATATTTACTTTACCGCCTAAATTGGCAACCACTTCCTGACTACCATCGTAATCGTAGTAGTAAATTAAAGGGGCTAAAATGCCAATGTAAGGGTCTTTTTTGGCAGCCTGAATCAATTTGGTTAAAAATTCAGGATCTACCACCGTGTCGTTGTTTAAAAGCAGGATGTAGTCCGGGTTGTGTGCTTTCCGGGTGTATTTTATGGCGATATTGTTTCCTGCTGCAAAACCGTAGTTTCTATCGTTTTTTATGAGAGTCAGATGGTTATTTAATATTTCAATATCATTCACTTGTTCTTGTACTTCCTGGTTGGTGAGTTCGGTGATTGTTATGGGCTTGTTTTCAGGGTGGTAGGTATAGAATTTTGATTCTGTGGTTATTTTCCCCTGGCAGTATTCCCTGATTTTCTCGAGGGACTGGTCCTGTGAGTGGTTGTCCACCAGTATCACATGGTAATTAGGGTAATCTATCTGGTAGAGGGATTCCAGGCATTCCAGGGTGTCCTGCCAGCCGTTCCAGTTGAGTATGATAATGGAAACCAGGGGGTTCATCAAATTTTTCTCCTCATAATAAGTTAAAAGCTTTTAAATATCTTTAAATATGATTCCATCAGCGTGTTGAAGTATTCACCTTTGTTAGTTTCATTTCTACTTATTATGCTTCCTGTCAAAACGAATAATCCCTCTTTGGTTATTAAGAATAGAAATAAGAGTTTATTGTAGGAACTTCCGTACCGGGTGACATATTCTACCGTGTTTTTCAAACTTAAAACTGTCATTTCAGGGATTACAGATTTTCTAGTTATTGTCCTACCCCTCTTATGGTATACAACTGCATCTGATGCGTATAATGCTTTCCAGCCCAGGTTACGAGCTTTCCAGGATAGATCGGCATCTTCACCCAGGGTAACGTAACTGGTATCCAGTAGGCCCGTTTCCCTGAGCATTTCCTTTTTATATAATGCACAGGCAGCCATGGCACCCATTACTTCTATTTCATGGTCGTACTGTCCCTTATCAACTTTTCCATGACCACGGTCAACAATTCTCCCCCAACTAATTATATGTCCGGTGGAATCGATTATTCGGGGATTATCGGCGTTCAGCAGTTTACATCCTACAATTCCCACTTTTTCATCTGATTCAGCAACATTTACCATTTCTGTTAGAAATTCAGGGGTTACTACCGTATCATTATTTAGGAGGAGGATGTAGTCTGGGTTGTGGGTTTTCTGGGTGTATTTTATGGCTATGTTGTTTCCTTTGGCAAAGCCGTAGTTTTCATCGTTTTTTATAAGGGTTAAGTGGTTATCTGGCATTTCAATTTTACTTATTTCTTCTTCTGCTTCCTTTTTGTTAAGTTCATTTAGTGTTAGGGGTTTGTTTTCAGGGTGGTAGGTATAGAATTTTGATTCTGTGGTTATTTTCCCCTGGCAGTATTCCCTGATTTTCTCGAGGGACTGGTCCTGTGAGTGGTTGTCCACCAGTATCACATGGTAATTAGGGTAATCTATCTGGTAGAGGGATTCCAGGCATTCCAGGGTGTCCTGCCAGCCGTTCCAGTTGAGTATGATAATGGAAACCAGGGGGTTCATGTGATCACCAGTTTAATCCAGAATACTTAATCCTTAATAACTTAGTTAATCTCTTGCATGGATAACTCTGTTCAGATGCCATAGTAACCGTTCCCCGGCATGATCAAGGGTCCAGTAATCTTGGATATACTTTAAGGAGTTTTTGGACATATTATATCTTTTCAGGTCCTTGGAAAGGAGTTCGGTGGTTGCTTCTGCAAAGAGACCTTCGTCACGTTCACTGTGCAGTCCGGTTTTTTTGTGGATTACAGTTTCCCTGATACCCCCTTCCTTTACACCTACTACTGGTGTGCCGCAGCCCATGGCTTCCAGGGGCACCAGACCAAAAGGCTCCATATAAGGGGCGTATAAGACTAGTTTAGCCTGATTGTAGAGGAGGACCAGTTTTTCATCATCTATAAGATTTAATATTTCTAAATCAACATCTAACTGGGAGGCCAGTTTCTTTAGGTATTCCTTCCACTCCTGGAGGGAGAAGTTGGAGACTATGACCAGTTTTGGCCGAATTTCAGCGTCAATAAGTGATAGTGACCTTATGATGAAGTCGTATCCCTTGGATGGTCTGCAACTACCCACAGATAGGAC
>MVQY01000101.1 GCA_002067325.1 Methanobacterium sp. PtaU1.Bin097 | reverse complement strand
TCCACTCCCTTCTCTTTTATCATCAGATCCTCGATTTCTATCAGGTTGAAGATCTTTAAACCCGCCTGGCAGGCCCTGGAGCACAGGGTGGATGTGCATTCTATGGAATCTGCCACGTAGTACTGGTCCTCATATTCGGTGGATCTGATGCCGAATTCATCCAGTATTCTCTTTCCTTCCTCCTGGACAACGATCTTGTTGAACATCATTCCACCACCCCACATTCCACCACCTATACTGAGTTTACGCTCAAACAGGGCGACTTTGTATCCTGCTTTAGCCAGGTAATATCCGGCGGTGAGTCCGGCAGGTCCTCCACCCCCTATTGCCACATCCATATCTGTATAATCTAATAGGTCATCCATGTATCCTTCTATGATTGCCTTTGAGATTTTTATATCGTCTAACTCCATTTTTTAATCACCTATACAGCTATTTATATTCATTAATTACATCAAAGGAAAATTCTATTTTTATCTTTGCATGATGTCACGAATTAAATTTAGGATTCACAACATTTATACTGCATATTATAAATCCAAATATTTGAGGAGAAGGAATTGCAAGATAATAATTTCGGTAATATGATGTTTTTAGTTTTTCTATTTGTATGGATGGTTTATCTATTCATTGTAATGAGTCTAAGACCAAACATCTTTAAATTAAATAAAAATTGGGAATACTCAGCTTACATGCCTAACTTTTTTTGGCTTTATTCTTTTACAACAGGTTTCTACACGACATTGGGAAGTTTAATTATTTCAGGCTTGACAAGTGGTTATACCACAGATTTGGGAGTGGTAATTAGTATTTTACTGGGGGTTATATTGGAAACAATTATTTTATTGCCAGATAAATTGGAAGAAATATTTAAAGTGAATTTGAAACATGATGAAGGCATAAATTTAATGACGAAACTGGTTAAGTACTACATAACCTCATTTTTAGCCCATAATGGTTCTGATCAAATTCCTATTTAATCTGTAATAAATACGTTATTTTTTCATTATGATTCTGAGCACATCCTGGTCCTGCAGGTGGTGTTCCAGTCCCACTTTCTGGCCGGGGAACTTCACTGAGGACCCCCATACCCGTGCCTGGCGAAAGTTCCGCACGAAGTCACGGTGTAACCTCAAGGCCACCTCCTCTACCGTGGACCCCTTTCTTACGATCAGGGGTTCTTCCAGATCCGCTTTACGTCCCTGGGGTTTGAGGTAAATCCTTATAAGTTCCAGTTGCTGGAATATTTTCTCCCGTAGGAGATCCATGTGGTACCCCTGGTCTGCGGCGACGTAGATGGCATCCGGTAGTTCAGATTTTAATTTTTGAAGGTATTCTGCATCTGCCAGGTCTATCTTGTTTACCACCAGTAACATGGGGATGTACCGGCAGTTGGTGTCCAGTGAATCGATGAACTGGTCGATGTTTACATCATCCCGGATGAGTACATCGGCACTGTGCATCCCGTATTCATTCAGGATGGATCTTATGGTTCTATCATCTATTTTAGTAAGAGGAATGGTTGATGATAGGTTGATTCCACCCATCTTCCTCTTTTTTACTGTGACGTCCGGTACTGATTCGTTGGGTCTTATCCCTATATTCCTAAGTTCATCAAGTATCACCTGCATGTGCTGGGGATTGAACACGTCTAAGACCACCACTATCAAATCTGCATTCCGGGATACGGAGAGTATCTCTTTTCCCCTTCCTTTACCCTTCGAGGCGCCGGTGATTATCCCGGGGATATCGAAGATCTGTATTTTAGCCCCTTTATACTCCATGATGCCTGGGATGATCTCCAGGGTGGTGAATTCGTATTCACCAATCTTTGACTCAGCATTGGTAAGCTGGTTTAGTATGGTGGATTTACCCACGGAAGGGAACCCTACCAGAACTACGGTGGAGTCTCCACTTTTTTTAATATGGAAACCCTTACCTTTAGCCCCGGAACTGCTCTTTTGAAGTGATTCTTCCTTCAATCGAGATAGTTTAGCTTTAAGCTTCCCTATATGATGGGATGTTGCTTTGTTGTAGGGGGTTTTCTGGATTTCTTCCTCTATCTTCTTTATTCTATCATCTACAGCCATAAAATTCACATAAAATTAAATTCAATTCTAGTTTTAAAGTAGAATCTATCTTTTATTTATGATATTAATTGTATTTTAATTGACATAAAAAAATTACGAGAATACCCTCTGAATTTTAACAAAAAATGAAAAAGGAGAAGTAGTATTGGGGTTTTATACTACGTTCCAGACCATTACTCCTGGCTGCTCATAGGCTAAATTGAACTGGGTCAAGTTCTGTCCCCTGAATATGTATAGTTTGGTAAACATGGAATCTTCCAGCTCCTTGCTATATACATAAGTCATTAAGGTTCCTTTGTCATTTACCAGGGCGATGGAGTAAATTGCATCCTCATTTACAATATCATTCTGGACAATGGTGTCGTTAACCATCACGGTCAACCTGTGGGGTTTTACGATAAGGGTACTGTTACCCTGCAACCCAGTTATAAGATCGTTTACGAGTTGTTGGGTGCTTTTATTCTGACTCTGTAATTCATTTACGTTGATAATACCCGCAGATACGTTGTTGCCAGTTATATGTGCAAACACTGCGTTGTTGGCAATGAGGACGGTGGTATCGTTGCCCAGTCCAGTTTCATTGTTAGGAATAATCATGGCCTGACCTCCCAAATAACTGTATCCGGTACTGTTGTTGGTCTGGAAATTCCAGTTAGCAAAGTACGACCACCAACTAGCCTTACCCAGCATATCAGAACTGGTTATGAGCACATTTGGTGCGGGATTGTCTGGATGGGTGTACTGGGTTATGTTCTGGGCCTGTTCAGCAGTTAAACCATAATTTGTAGTTAAAATGGTCGTCGCTGTAGCTTTATCCACGCCTAAAATGCTGGTCAGTATTTCAACACTCTTACTTGTGTCATTGGTGTAAAGCTCTACAGTATTTGGGCCTGAATCACCAGTGGTACTCAGCATTCTTAGTATACCCGCAGATAAGGTTTCATTATTGGTGGAAAGCGACTTCCCTACCCAGTAAGCCCTGAGGTTATTCTGGGTCGATCCATCAAAGGTCACCGGCCGATCAGCTACGGCGGTAAAGAGGTGTCCGTAATCCCACCAGGATGTTATCACCGTATCGGGGGAGGTGTTATTTTTTATCCAGTTCAGGGACAGTATCATAGGATCACTGGTTCCCGGAACCACACTGGAGGATATGGCATATCCACTGGAGATTGGGGCAAACACAGCTGCTGCAATTAATACTACCATCACTACAGTCTGTAATTTGTTATTTGGCACGTAGGCTTTTATGTATTCCAGCATAAGCCCTACAAATATACCTGCTGATAAGGCTACAGGTAGTGCAAAGAGTTCTGAAAATCTCACACCCTTAGTAAGGAGATATGCAGTTGTTATAATCCATATAAACATGAGTACGGCATAAAAGAGGTAATTTTTCTTCTCGAACTCATTTAACTGTGGGATTATGTATTTTTTCTGGGTTTCCTTGGCTTTTTCCTGGGCTTTTGGTTTACTCTTCCGTCTTCGTTTTTTCCTTTTTTTGCGAGTTTTGGTTGTTTTCTCACTTTCGACTTCTTTGGCCTTGGTTTGAACTTCCTTCTTACCTATCATTAAACGCAGGAATAGTAAGAAAACAGCCAGTAAACCGAATATAAAGACGACTAGTCCACCAGCATTATTTATAGCACTCAGGGCACTATCGGGTACCTGAAGTTCCCCAACAGAAACGTAGACGTTAGGATAGGCGGATGCCACCTGAACTGATGATTGGAGCTGGGTGAATCCTAAAGGTCCCAGAAGAGATGATGCGAAACTAGATGGTCCACTGGTAACTATCACCAGTATTGAACTTAAAACAACAAATACAACCAGTGCAAAAATTAATGGTTGATTAGTGAACCATTCCTTTATACTATCATAATCTCCGGGTTTATTAAAGGTTTTATAACCAAACAGATACTTGGAAACCAGCAAATAAACAACAACAGTCACGATGAGTAAGTAGAAGATGTAGATCCATCCCTGCCATGCCAGCGAGAATAATAGCATTGAAACTGCAGATAATACGGCAAAAATAGACCTGTTTTTCAAATTATCTGCTCTTAAGCTTTCTACAAAGAACCATACCGTCAGTATAGGCAGTAACATGTTGAACATGTCCGTGTCGAAAAATCCAGCGAAGGTGTGTGAGAAATAGAATGGCGCCAGCCCAACCAGTAAACCAGCCGTTATTCCACCATAATCATTTGTAATCCTCCTTATGAAAAAGTAGGCCGGTATAACAGCCAGTGATGCTACAAAAGCTCCTGTCCAAAAGGCCACACTAGTTAATGGCACATTAGAGAATAGATTAACTAATAGATAGATAAACGCCGTAAGATACACAATTAAAGGAGTGTAAGACACTTCTTTACCAGGCGGGAAGTAAGAATGCAGATCCCAGCTGGTACCATTTATCTTGGCATCACCCATATAACCATGATCAAGAAAATCCTGCGTCATCCGGTAGTTAAAATAGGAGTCCAATTCACTAAAATAGGGCAGTCCACTGTCATCCTGATAGAGAGCTTTAACATCATCCGAAATGGCTGATAAGTTCACTGCTTCTGCTCTCAGGGAAAAGACCAGTAGAAATAGTACGATAACGATGATTAATGGTTTAATTTTTGGTAAGATTTGACTTCGATTCATGAAATGGCCTCAGTATTTTTTATAGTTCTAATTTGATTATACCTAATATGAACTTATATTTATGGATTTTCCAAATTTAAACCCCAATGTAAATCACCATATTACAAAATCACCCTAATAATCAGAAAAAATGAGTTTGATACTTAAATCGGTCATGATTATCTTCTAGTTTAATATCAGACTTTCCCCTTCTATTTAAGTATAAGCATCTCTTGAGTATCAGATTTTCCTCTATTAATCAGACATTTTCTTTATCAAATATTTTCTTCCATTAATCAAACATTCTCTTCTATCGATCTGGTGTAACGGCATTTAGGGAATCCTTTACAGCCTATAAATTCACCAAAACGTCCTGACCTTTTAATAAGTTCACTGCCACATTCCGGGCATTCACCCACCACTTCATTGGACGGTTCCTGATCCTCTTTACCGCACTTAGGATCCAGGCAGGCCCTCTGTCTGGGTTTTCCAAAGGATATTATGGGAAGTCCGCATTCCTCACACTTCGTCTTGAGGATGGTTGCCCCTCGGGGTAGTGAATAGGTATTTTTACATTCTGGATATCCAGAACAACCAACGAATGGGTTTCCCTGACGAGAACTGATGAGGATCAGGTTTTTACCGCATTTACACTCACCGACGATCATACTCTCCCGGTAAGCTTTATACAATTCTTGACCGATTTTGAGTTTGTTTTCCTCAATATCATCCAGAATAGAGCTTATTTCTGTTTTATATTCCTCTATAATATTTTCTTTCTGGGTTTTACCCTTCTGTATATTTTCAAGTTTGGTTTCAAACTCCCTGGTTAATTCTTCACTGGTTATCTTCTGGGAATACTTCACCAGGGTGTCTATAAGCTGTTCGCCCAGTACGTTTACCTCTATCTTCTTTCCTTCCACATACTTTCTATCGTAAAGGATCGATATGATATTAGCCCGGGTGGATTTAGTTCCCAGTCCCCTTTTTTCTAATTCCCGTATTAAAGAAGCCTGATTATAACGTGCTGGGGGTTTGGTTTCTTTTTCTTCATCTTTAACCTCACCCTTCAGCTTATCGCCTTCCTGGATGTTAGGGAATTCATCGTTTTCAACGCTCCTGAAGGGGTACTGCTCCTGCCATCCCAGTTTAGCCGTTCTCTTCCTGGTGAAGGTGAAGGGTTGCTTTCCTATCTCCAGGTTTGTCTTCATGGTCTCTACCAGTGCATCTTCACCGAAAACACTTATAAACCGGTAGGCTATGAGTTCGTAAAGTTTCTGATAATCTCTACCCAGTTTTTTAGGCAGAACTCCGGTGGGGTGTATGGATGGGTGTGCTTCATCCTTTTTCTTACCTTCGCGTGGCTTGTATGGCTTCTTGAGTTTATGGATTGTTTTTCTAAAGGCGGCGTTGCCTGAGAGTTTTTTAAGTATCTTATCGTAACCTATGCTTTTGGGAAGTTTCTGGGAAGATGTACGTGGATAAGAAGTGTAACCCTCTGAATAAAGGTTCTGGGCTATTTGCTGGGTCCTTTTAGGGCTGAAACCGAATAGGGAGTAGGCCTCTGACTGCAGGGACCCCAGATCGAAGGGGAATGGTGGGATCTTTTTGGAAGTTTTAAGTTCGATCTTGGAAACCTGGGCGTCTTTATCCTTACAATCTGCCAGGATTTCATCTACATCCTCTCTTTTGAAGATCTTACCCTTCTTATGGTCGGCTATGATGTCTCCTTCCAGATATGCTTTGATGTTCCAGTAGGGTTCTGGGATAAATGTGCCGATTTCCTTCTCCCGGTCGACCAGTATGGTCAGTGTAGGTGTCTGTACTCTGCCGGCAGATAGTTGGATGTACCTCTTGGTGGATTTCATAACTGCATCGGTGAGGTACTTGGAAATGTTCACTCCGAAGATAAAGTCAAGTACGTGCCGTGCAATTCCACTGTCCACCTGGTTGATGTCCAGGTTGATGGGATTTTCATAGGCTTCCAGTATATCCTCATCGGTGAGGGTGGAGAACTTCATCCTAACCGTGTTGTCCAGACTATCCTGGCCGCAGGCATATTTCAGGACGTTGTAACCAATGAGTGTTCCTTCTATATCGTAATCGCAGGCATGTACAAATCTATCAGCGTCTTTGGAAAGCTTTTTTATGGCGTCCACGTAACTTTTGATGTACTTCTTTGATTTATCCCTTTCATAAAGGGGCACCCATTCCAGGTCGAACTTCTTTTTCTTCCTGTTTTTAGGTGCTAAAGAGTATAGGTGGCCAACTGCAGCCAGGACTGTGGTTTTTTTCCCGTTATTTTCCACTTCATAGTAAGGGATCCTTCTGTAGTTCTTTTTTTCTACTTTACCAGGCAGAGCAGCTGATATCCTCTCGGACGTCCTTGGTTTTTCGCATATGATTACCTCATGCATGATGATCACTCATAATAATAAAATTTTTTTTATAAAAACTTGAAGTTCAATAAAATTGATATTTCGATAATCTTTACAATATTATCAACGATGTATATAAAATATGTATATTATATGAAGGATATCTCAATTAAAGATATATTTCAATATTTAAAAGAGGAGTATCAAATTAGATGTTAATAGGAGTAATATCAGACACCCACATACCTGAAAGGGCCAGTAAAATACCAGATATAGTTTTTGAGATGTTTAAAGACGTTGATCTTATTTTACATGCCGGAGATCTGGTATCTTTAGATGTGCTTGACGAGCTGGAAGAAGTGGCCCCCACCCGTTGCGTGCAGGGAAACATGGACCGATATTATGGTTTAAAGCTGCCTAAAAATGATATCATAACGGCCAGAGGCCATAAAATAGGTTTAAACCACGGGGAAGTTTATCCCCGGGGTGACACCCAGCAACTCAAATACATCGCCCTGGAGCTGGGGGTTGATATTTTAATCACCGGACACACCCACTGGGCATTCATCAAGGAATTTGATGATATTATCCTTTTAAACCCGGGAAGTCCTACTGTGCCCCGGATGTCTGATCCATCTGTTATGTTCCTGGAAGTAGATGAAAGTAGTATAGAAAGCAGAATAGTAACGATCGGAGATCCCATCTGTAAATCTCTCAATTTCAAAGGACCTGGTACCCATGGGTAAAAAGTGGAACAAGGAGAGAAAGGAGGAACCCTACTATAAGATGGCTAAAAAGGAGAGCTACCACTCCCGGGCCTCCTATAAACTGCTCCAACTCAACAATAAATTCAAGATCATCCAGAAAGGAGATATCGTCCTTGACCTGGGAGCTGCTCCAGGGGGATGGTCCCAAGTAGCCCTGGAAAAGGTAGGGGAAGAAGGCCTGGTGGTGGGAGTTGACCTGCAGAGGATCAAACCCATAGAAGGCGATAACTTCATCGGGATCATGGGAGACTTTACTCGAGAAGAAACCCTAGACCAGATACTTGAAATTACAGGCAGGAAAGTTGACGTCATCCTTTCAGATGCCTCTCCCCAGCTCAGCGGAGTGAAGGATGTAGATCAAGTACGCGCCCTGGATCTGGCCTTGGGTGTGCTTAGAATTTCTGGATCTATTTTAAAGCCCCACGGCAGTTTAATAATGAAGGCCTTCCAGGGAGAAGAATTTGAAAACCTCTTGAAAGAGATTAAAAAAGAATTTAAAACGGTTAAAACAACCAAACCACCCTCCTCCCGGAAGAAAAGTGTGGAGATGTACGTGATAGCCAGAAGATAGTGTATAATCTTAATTCTACAGGGATTCAATCAGTAAGGAATAATATTTTAATTCTGTTTTTTCAGACTTCTACCACTCGTTAAATCTGAATCGTCCTTTTTTATCCGGAACAGTCGATCCAGTATGTTATCGAAGACGTATTCATATTTATAGAACAGAGCCCCCAGAGGTAGGGTCACTGCTAGGCTTACCACTATGGATATTATTCCACTGGTCACTGGATCGAACAATCCAGACTGGGAAATCGTGGCATAGGGATTGTAGAATACAGCGAAAAACAGTATCTGAACCAGGAATACATGGTAAGAAGCTTTCCCCACATAGGCAATGAATTTAATGATTTTGTTTTCGGAATTAGATGGTAAAATCCTGTAGGCCAGCATGTAAAGTACTAGAGGATAAAATGCCACTATAACCACGTAGGATCCTAGTGTGGGGTATTCAGTACCCCAGAAGGTGTTGAAAAATGGAACTTCCCAGTGGAAAATTCCAAAGGCAACCATATAGATAACCCCTACCACCAGTCCAATCAATACTATAAATGATTCCAGGTTTGATCTGATTCTCTTTGTTGGTTCAAAGGCTTCCAGGACCCATAATCCTAAAGTAATCACGAACAGATACCTTAAAATGTTAGCGTAGTATATATATGCGTCTGCATTTAATGCACTGATATATGGAGATATTAACTCAAATAGTAAGCTTATAGCAAAGGTTGCAATTAAGGTTAACCGTGGATATCGCTTGTAAGCCAGGTATAAAAGGGGGAATATTATTATAAACTGTAAGAGCACCGTTACGAAGTAGTTACCGGGACCGGGCAGTGGAAGGTAGCCTACCAGAGTATAAAGTCCGAAATAAAGATCCTGGTTAGTTAACAATCCCAGAATAATGGAAATCACAAATACAGGGATGAATGGGTATAGAAATCGTACCAACCGGTTTTTTAAGTAACTGAGTGCATGAAAACCATTCTCCATGTAGTTATGTTTTTCAAAGGATGCGTACATATTACGACCCATAAGCAGCATGAAAATTAAAAGGGCCATGGAAAAGGTGAACATCCTCAAAGTCATGAAAGCATCATTGTAGGGAAGACAGTGGACCAGTACAACAGATATTATGGCCAGACCCTTTATCAGGTCTACTTCCATGAGATGCTTTTTCGTAACAGTCATACAACACCATATGTTAATTCGCTATATATAAATTAAATCGAAAAATGTGAAGAAATCTTGATTACGAGTTTTTTAACTACCCACGTTGCTTATGATACAATATTACTGGCCTTCAATATTTAGCCTACAGTCTTCAATATTTAGCCTGCAGATCTCGGAGCGCCTGATCAGCAACCCCCAGCTGATCCTGTGCGAGTTTTATCCTATTTTTCACTTCATCAGATGATTTCCTGGAATTGATAGCACTTTCCACATCACTTATATCTGATTGAGCCCGGATTAATTCCAACTCTGCTTTATCATAGGCCATGGTGGCATTTACGTTGTTCATCCTCTGGATTTGCAACTTGGTTTCCACAAACTGATTATTGAGGTTATTATAATCTGATTTCAAGGCAGCTAATTTGTCATAATCCGAACCACTACCCACATCAGTTGAAATGGTTGATGATAAAGTATCGAAAACCAGATAACCTATTATTCCGATGGTGATGATTACCATGATAATCCCCAGAACAGATATGGTCATGGATGTTGCCTTAAATAAATTCAAACGTGATCTTCTCAATTTACTACCTCAAATAATTATACATATACTTTAATAAGATAAAAAAACTTATTATTATTTGTAATCATCTAATATAAGATTTTCTAGATATATTATTTTGGTTCTAGATATATTATTTTGATGATCTACATAGAAGTACTTAAAAGTCACCATTACATTTATTGTTTAGTGACCCCTATATTTTTGTAGGAGAATCTTTTTTATGCCAACATCAGCCGAAATTGCAACCGATAAAACCAAAACTTCCGTAGCCAAGTTCGAGGATTTCTTTTCCAGTGATAAATATAAGGATAAAATCTTTGAAGCCTTGGAGAAATACCCCGATGAAAGATCCATAGTAGTAGACTATACAGATCTGGAAATGTTCTACGCAGATCTTGCCGACCTTCTGATAGAAAAGCCTGAAGAGGTTATAAAGGCGGCACAAAAAGCTATACGCAACATCGATCCTCTGCGAAAGAACGCTAACTTAAATATCCGATTTGAGAACATAGGAAACAACATACCCTTGAGATTCTTAAGGAGTAAGTACATCGGTAAATTTGTGGCTGTAGATGGTATAGTACGTAAAACTGACGAGATTCGTCCCAGAATAGTGAACGCTACTTTTGAATGTCGAAGCTGTATGAGGCTGCACGAAGTCCCCCAGAGGACCAGTCTAATAAGTGAACCAGCGATTTGCCAGGAGTGTGGCGGTCGATCGTTCCGGCTCTTACAGGAAGAGTCCGAGTTCATGGACACCCAGAGCACCAAACTGCAGGAACCATTGGAAAATCTCTCTGGAGGAGAACAACCCCGACAAATAGTGGTAACTCTGGAAGACGACCTGGTGGATGAATTAACACCTGGAGATATTGTACGTATAACTGGACAGCTTAAAACAGTCCGGGACGAGAAGACCAAGCGTTTCAAGAATTACATCTATGGGAACTACATCGAACCCCTGGAACAGGAATTTGAGGAACTCAAGATAGACCCCGAGGATGAAGAAGAAATAAAAAGATTAGCAACCGACCCCCAGGTTTACGAGAAGATTATTAACTCCACAGCCCCATCGATACAGGGTTACCGGGAAGTGAAAGAAGCCATCGCTTTACAGCTATTTGGAGGTTCTGCTAAATTACTGGAAGATAAAACCCGGATCAGGGGCGACATCCACATCCTCATCGTGGGAGACCCAGGTATCGGTAAATCCCAGATGCTTAAATACGTATCAAAACTGGCACCAAGGGGAATCTACACCAGTGGTAAAGGTACCAGTGGAGTGGGTCTTACCGCGGCAGCAGTGCGTGATGAGCTGGGAGGATGGTCCCTGGAAGCAGGAGCCCTGGTACTGGGAGACCGGGGTAACGTATGTGTTGATGAGCTGGATAAGATGCGTCCAGAAGACAGATCAGCCATCCACGAGGCCCTGGAACAGCAGACCATCAGCATAGCCAAGGCAGGTATCATGGCCACCCTTAACTCCAGGTGTTCTGTTCTGGCAGCGGCCAACCCCAAATATGGAAGGTTCGATCGTTTCAAACCAACGGCAGAACAGATCAACCTCCCCTCAACCATACTTTCCCGTTTCGACCTGATCTTCGTAATTGAAGATAAACCAGACCCAGACCGAGATAAAAGATTAGCCGGTCATATACTGCGCATCCATAAAAATACTTCCATTCCCTTTGAGATAGACCCGGAACTACTGCGTAAATACATCGCCTATGCCAGGAAGGAAGTACACCCCAAACTAACCCAGGAAGCCATGAGAGTGCTTGAAGAGTTCTATGTGGGAATGAGGGGTGGTGTGGATGATGAAGAAGATGCACCAGTACCTATAACCGCCAGACAACTGGAAGCTCTCGTCAGGTTATCTGAATCCAGCGCCCGTATCCGCCTTAGCCAGGAAGTTACCGATTACGATGCTAAAAGGGCCATCTTACTGCAGCAGAAATGTCTAAAACAGGTGGGTTACGATCCTGAAACCGGTAAAGTGGACATAGATAAGGTGGAAGGAAGAACACCTAAATCAGACCGTGATAAGTACCGACTGATTAGCGAGACCATTAAACGGTTGGAAGACGAGTACAACGGCAAGGCCCCTAAACAGATACTGATGGACGAACTGGAAAACCGATACAACATGGATGAGGAAAAAGTTGAAGAAGTTATAAGGGTCTTAAAGAGGAATGGAACCATATACGAACCTAAACAGGGTTATTATAAGGTTGTATGATTTATTTTTGAGGTTGAATTTTCAATTTTTTTTATCCTACTAGGTAGGGAACTTTTTTCTAAGTAGGGAAATATTATCAAGATAAGGATCCAGGTAGGGGAAATAATATATATAGCCAGAAGTTTAACTATTAATATCTAAATTTATCTCACTACTAAACAGTTTATTTTTA
>MVQY01000100.1 GCA_002067325.1 Methanobacterium sp. PtaU1.Bin097 | reverse complement strand
CTCCATCCAACATTTCTCTCCCGTGCCCTGGTACGGTAACTCCACCAGGAGTACTGTTCTGGCTCTTTATTGAATTCACGGAAGGTGTCCACGTATCCATGGCTTAAGAATGTATCTATCCATGCTCTTTCCTCTGGTAGAAATCCTGAGATTTTACTATTTTCCTTGGGACGGGCGATATCTATCTCTTTATGGGCGGTGTTCAGGTCTCCGCATATCACCAGATTTTTACCTTCGTCCCTGAGTTTGTCTGCGTATTCCAGGAAGGTATCGTAGAAGTCCATCTTGAACTGTAATCTTTCCAGGGACATTTTGCCGTTGGGGAAGTATATGGTCAAGAGCACGAAGTCGCCGTAGTCTGCGATTATGGTCCGTCCTTCCCGGTCGAATTCCCATACTCCTAAACCCTTCTCTACCTTTAATGGTTTCTCTTTGGTGTATAAGGCCACTCCGCTGTATCCTTTCCTTTCTGCTTCAGAAAAATAGGTGTGATAACCTTCCATACTTCTTATATCCGGTGGAAATTGTTTTCTGGTTGCTTTAGTCTCCTGTAGACAGAGGATATCCGGTTGCTCCGGGATAAACCAGTCTCTAAATCCTTTTTTATGTACTGCCCTTATTCCGTTTACATTCCAGCAGATGATCCTTACCTTTCTGTCCACAGTTCCCACCTTTAATTTAAACAAAATTTTAGATCATCTAATAGTTAGATGTAGGAATCTTAAATATTTCATCGTTGGATTTTTCGAAAATTTCTCCAAATTAATCACAAAATTTCTTCTGAAACCATCTAAATGGTGAATTTAATCCCATCAAAATCTCCATTAATTATTTTGGGAATATTTATTACATAGTATTAAATTTTTATTCATGAATTCCTTTAAAAATAAATTTATAGACCGATGATTTTATTACCCCCGGATAACATAAGTAATTGCAAGGGATAATTCTAAATTCAGCAGGTATATTCCAATCTATCCCATGTATCAATGTTACTTTACACAAATTCAAATAAAAAAATGGATTAGTGATTTGATGAAGGATACAGAGATACCAGTGGAAATTATGCTGGTAGAGGATAATCCTGGAGATATACGCTTAATAAAGGAATTATTCAAGGACGCTGATGTCAAAAATCAGGTTAACGTTGCTTTTAATGGTGAAGAAGCCCTCCAGATGCTTCACCAGGAAGGAAAGTTCACCAGCTTGTCCCTGCCCGACCTTATTCTACTCGATCTTAACCTCCCTAAAATAGATGGGAAAGAAGTTTTAAAGGAAATAAAGAATGATAACCGGCTGATGTACATACCAGTAATCATCTTAACCACTTCCCGGGAAGAAAATGATATAATCGAAACCTACCGGTACAGTGCCAATTCCTTCATAACCAAACCAGTCGATCTGGACCGTTTTATAAAGGTAATAGATGCCATCCAGGAATTCTGGCTTAAAATCGTTAAATTACCTAAAGAGAACGAAATTGAAAAATTAACCATGAACCCCTGAATTTTAAATTTAACGGCCCCCAGATTCTCACGGTCGATAACTTATAGATCTAAATTTTCACGGGCCCACTCCGCCCCTGCTTCTAATATATCCAGGTTCAAATCAGCCAGTTTAGGTTTTTTGGCAAATGTATCCTGGATTGCATGACGGAAATCTTCACGGGAAAGTCCAGTTGATGTCATGGCCATCACCACCCCTAACATCGCTGTATTTAAGGCTTTAACCACCCCATATTTCTTTGCAATCCTTAAAGCAGGTACTGATATGGTCTTAACACCTTCCGGTCCTTCATATTCACCTAGATCACTGTTGTAGAGGATGGTTCCTCCCTTTTTAACCTGGTGTGAGAATTTCTCCAGGGAGGGCTCGTTTAAGGCCACCAGTAAATCTAAGGAATTAGCAACGGGTAAACTTATGGTTTCGCCGGAGATCACCACGGTACAGTCAGATGTGCCTCCCCGCTGTTCCGGGCCATAAGTGGGGTAAAATGACACGTATCTCCTGGCTTTATAGGCTGCCTGGGCCAGGGTAAGTCCCATACTCATCACTCCCTGTCCACCGAATCCAGATATCTTGGCAACTCGTGGTACGAACTCTGGGTCGTCAAGTGCTTCCAGGGTCTTTTCTCCTTCGACCTCAAAAATGCGATCCAGGGATTCCTTGGAAAAATCACTTTCCCCTCGGCACAGTTTTTTCACTTCCTGGCTACGGTCCCGGAAAGTGGCCAGTGGGAATTCCTTCTCCATCTCCTCGTTCAAGAATTTCTGAACACCCTCAACGTCCAGTCGGAGGTTGGTGGGGCATGGTGATAGGAATTCCACGAAGGCATATCCTCTGCCTTCTTTTTGTATCTGTAAAGCCTTCATAACCGCTTTTTTTGCTTTCCGTATGTGTGATGGGTCTGAGAGTGATACTCGTTCTATGTAGACCGGTGCATCAAGGTTATCCAGTAACTCGCACATGTGCAGTGGATATCCGGTGTACCGGGGATCCCTGCCTTCTGGACAGGTCACGGTAACTTCCCCTATGAGGGTGGTGGGTGCCATCTGCCCCCCGGTCATCCCGTATACCGTGTTGTTTATGAAGAATACCGCCAGTTTTTCTCCCCTATTGGCGGCCTGTATGGTTTCATTTAGACCTATGGATGCTAGATCACCATCTCCCTGGTAGAGGATCACTATGGCGTCATCTTCTGCCCGGGATAAGCCGGTCCCAACTGCGGGTGCTCGGCCATGGGCTACTTGGACATGGCCACAGTCGAAGTAGTAGTAGGCAAAGACTGCACAGCCCACTGGACTGGTCATTACAGTGCGTTCCTGTATATCAAGCTGGTCGATGGCCTCTGCAATGAGTTTATGCAGTATTCCATGTCCACAGCCAGGACAGTAATGAGTCGCTGTAGGTGCATCGCCCCCTTTTCTAGGAAATTCGCTGAGCATGGATTCTGGTTTGCCTATTATTTTCTCATCCTGGGAATTTTCTTCAGATTTGACATCGTCCACCTGGTCATTCGTTTTTAACTCACCCCTGTTTAACTCATCATCCCGGTTTACCTTTTCATCCATATTCATTCACCTCCGGCTCTTTTTGAATCTACTTCTCTGATTTTTTGTATGATACTTTCTACATCCATTATATTTCCGCCCATACGGTTTACCAGTTCCACCGGGCGGGAACATCCAATTGATAAGATTATATCTTCCCTCATCTGACCATTACTCATCTCTACTGAGATGAATTTAGTTTCACCTTTCTGGGCATATTCTTTAAGCCTCTCCTCTGGGAAGGGGAATAGGGTTTTTGGTCTGAAGAGTCCTGCCTTTATTCCTTCCTTTCTTACCTGCTCAACGGCTGATCTGGATATCCTGCTGCTTATACCGTAGGCTACCAGTATTATCTCCGCATCTTCCATCTGGTATTCCTCAAAGTCCACTTCATTTTCCTCTATTTCCTGGTACTTTTCCTGGAGTCTGAAGTTGAAGTCCTCCAGCTGGTCGAAGTCTAAGAATATGGAAGTGACCAGGTTATCCATGGTTTCCTTGGTCCCGCAGACAGCCCAGCCCGCATCGATCTGGGGCTTGATTGCTTCTTCCGGGAATTTAAGTGGCTCCACCATCTGGCCGAGCACTCCGTCGGCCATGATCACCACGGGGTTGCGGTATTTCTCTGCCAGATCGAAGGCTTTTATGGTGAAGTCGCACATCTCCTGGACGGAGTTGGGGGCTAAGACTATGTTTCTGTAATTTCCATGTCCTCCTCCTTTCACCAGTTGATTGTAGTCTGCCTGTTCTGGCCCTATATTTCCCAGTCCCGGGCCGGCCCGCATTACATCCACAATTACACAGGGTAGTTCCGCCCCGGCAAGGAAGGATATTCCCTCCTGTTTCAGGCTTATTCCTGGTCCTGAGGAGGCAGTTAGCACTCGATGTCCAGCGGCTGAGGCTCCGTAGACCATGTTTATGGCTGCTTCTTCTGATTCAGCCTGGACAAATTTCCTCCCCACCATGGGGAAGTATTTTGAAGCTTCATGGAGGATTTCAGTGGCTGGTGTGATGGGGTATCCGAAGTAACAGTCACATCCAGCGTACATGGCCCCAATTATCACTGCGGTGTTTCCT
Organism: Methanobacterium sp. PtaU1.Bin097; assembly: GCA_002067325.1. GTDB lineage: Archaea > Methanobacteriota > Methanobacteria > Methanobacteriales > Methanobacteriaceae > Methanobacterium_A. The sequence goes on along the minus strand of MVQY01000100.1, from coordinate 5,817 downwards.
TTAATTAGCTGGGTGGCCATTTACTCATCCTCCTCAGTTGTTGTTTTGCCTTTCCCGGCTTTTTTCGGTATATGAACTTCGATAGCCAGGGGTTCCGGGCAGGTGTAGTAACAGTCCCCACATCCTGTGCAGTCATCTCCCTCAAAAACCACGTAGTGGTACCCCCGGGGATTTACATCATCACTCATCTTTAAAGATCCCCTTTTACAGGCTAATATACATCTTTCACACGCCTTACACTCCAATTTGTTAATTACAGGGTAAGGTCTTCTTTTTTCCTTCTCTTCTGTCATGTTGTTCATCTTAGATAATTAAATCAAATTTTTTAGAATTTCCTTAATTTTTTTTAGAATTTCCTTAAATTAAAAATTAATGAAGGATTAGTGTTAACAGACCGTCTTATTCAGCTGTTTTTTCCTGGTCTTTGCTTCTGATCTCTATCCTTCTTATCTTACCACTGATGGTCTTGGGTAGTTCATCCACGAATTCTATTACCCGTGGGTACTTGTAGGGGGCGGTTACCTTTTTGACATGGTTCTGTATTTCCAGTTTAAGCTCTTCAGATGCCACGTAATCTTTGGTGAGCACTACTGTGGCCTTAACCACCTGTCCCCTTACTGGGTGTGGTACACCGGTTATAGCGCACTCTAATACCGCGGGGTGGGATATTACTGCGCTTTCTACTTCGAAGGGGCCGATCCGGTATCCTGAACTTTTTATGATGTCATCGTTTCTACCTACAAACCAGTAGTAACCGTCTTCGTCCATCCAAGCTGTGTCTCCGGTGTGGTAATAATCATCATGCCAGACTTCGGCTGTTTTCTCTGGATCAAGGTAGTATCCATTGAAAAGTCCTGGAGGTTCCTGTTTGCTGGTTTCAATGACTATTTCTCCTTCTTCACCAACATCGCAGATGTTACCGTCTTTGTCCATTAATTTTATATCGTATCCTGGGGATGGTTTTCCCATGGAACCTGGCCTGGGCTCCATCCATGGGAAGTTGACTATGCATACCACAAGTTCGGTTTGGCCGAAGCCTTCCATCAATCTCAAACCGGTGAATTCGTAGAATTTATTGTATACCTCCGGGTTTAAGGGTTCGCCTGCAGTCACGGCGTATTGCAGGGTTGAAAAGTCATATTTTGATAGGTCTTCTTTTATGAGGAATCTGTAGATGGTTGGTGGAGCGCAGAAGGTGGTGACACCATATTTTGATGCTTTCTCCAGCATACGGGCTGCATCGAAGCGCTCATAGTCATACACAAAGACGGCGCTCCCGACTATCCATTGTCCATAGATCTGTCCCCACATGGCCTTAGCCCATCCGGTGTCTGCTACAGTGTAGTGCAGACCCTCTTCCTTTACATTTTGCCAGTATTTAGCCGTTATAATATGTCCCAGTGGATATATATAATCGTGTTCAACCATTTTGGGGAGGCCAGTTGTGCCTGAAGAAAAATATACCAACATAGGCTCGTTATTTTCTGTTTTCTGGTCTCCGGTGGGGCGTTCAAATTCAGGTGACGCCTTCTCGATTTCACTGCGGAAGTTGATCCAGTTTGGTCTTTCATCATCTCCCACCAGTGCTTTAATAAGGTTTACATCCTTCAGTTGTTCGTCTGCTTCGTCGAAGTACTCTGGAACTCCGTCTTCGGCTATGCATACCACCATCTTGATACCAGCGCTTTCCATCCGGTACACGATGTCCCTGGTTTTTAGCATATGTGTGGCGGGGATGGTGATGGCCCCCAGTTTATGCAGGGCCAGGATGCAGAACCAGAATTCATAGTGGCTTTTTAAGGTGAGCATCACCTTATCTCCCTTCTTTATTCCGCAGTTTTTGAAGAAATTGGCTGTTTTGTCACTGTATTCTTTAAGTTCCTTAAAACTTATGATACGCTCCTTATCATAATCGTTGCACCATACCAGGGCTGTTTTATCCGGGCTGATTTCTGCATATTTATCCACTATGTCATAGGCGAAGTTGAAGTTTTCCGGTACTTTTATCTCGAATTTTTCTATAAATTCCTGGTAAGACTCATATTCTATTTCCGGTACAAATGAGTAGAGTAAATTTGTCATATTTTATCCCCAGTTAATTTTATAGTACTACCGCCAAAAATCTGGCTGGTTTATCATTTAATGCTTCCATAGCATGCTCATATTGTGAATCGAAGAATATTGAATCCCCTTCATTTAGTATGATTTCGTTGTCGTGGATGTAAAATTTCAGTGTTCCTTCCAGGACATAATCGAATTCCTGCCCGGGGTGTGAGTTGGTTGATGGTTTGCTCCCATCGTTTCTGGGCTCCACAGTCACCATGAAAGTTTCTGCCTTCTTGTGGATGAATTTTTCAGCCAGGTTTTCATACTGGTACTGTTTCCTCCTCTCCACCCGTATCCCCTTACCTTTTCTGGTTACGGTGAATATGTTCATCCTGGTTTCTTCACCAGTTAAAAGCAGGCCCATATCCACCCCGAGTTTATGGGATATTTCAAAGAGGTCACTGGCTGGAATATCACTGGTGTAGTTTTCATACCCCAGATAGACATCCAGTGGAATATCCAGGTAATCCGCCATTTCCTCCGGACTAATATCAGATAACTCCCTTAATTCTGAAATTCGTTGTGCAATTTCTTTCATCTTTTCCTTCATGGTAACACCACAATCTGTATCAATTATTTTTCGATAATCCTGTTATAGTATCAATATTATTTTTAATGAAATTTAGTCTAATTCCAATTTGTAGTTTATTATAAAAAAAATCGGTATGTATTATTAATTTAAATTTCTAATATATAATGATTGTTAATGACAATTAATCGGACGTTGGAAAAACCCAATAAACAACAGGAGGGACTGTAAATGGGCTTAGAAATCAAGACCTACCAATTAGAAGTTCCAGAAGACTGTAATTTAATACTGGGACAGAGTCACTTTATAAAAACTGTGGAAGACCTTTATGAAGCAATAGTAAACACCGTACCACAGGCAGAGTTCGGCCTTGCCTTTGGAGAAGCTTCCGGTGATTGCCTGGTCAGACGGGCCGGCAACGATGATGAACTCATCAAACTGGCGGCGAGTGAAATCCAGAACATGGCCTGCGGACATAGCTTCTTGATATACCTGAAGAACGCTTTCCCCCTAAACGTGACCCAACGGATAAAAAGCGTGCCGGAAGTAGTGAACCTATTCTGTGCCACAGCAAACCCAGTACAGGTTATCATCGCCAAATCAGAACAGGGCAGAGGGATATTGGGAGTAATAGACGGATCAAGTCCCGGTGATGTAGAAACTGAAGACGACGTGGAAGGTCGTAAGAAGTTCCTGAGAGATATCGGATATAAATTCTAAACAAGTCTTTCTGGAACCTCTTTTAAATTTTTTCCCTGCAAAAAGAAATATTAAGCCTGGACAACAAAATAGTATAAGATAGGTTTGTAAGAATTTTTAATCTTTAGAGGGATTGAAATGGCAGATAATTTCGTATTTAGAAGAGGTACCGGGAGTAAAGAGAAAGATAAGAAGTTGCTGGAAATAAGTGAAGAATTCATCACCCTGCAAAATAAGAGGGAAAATGCACTCATAGTATCCTTTGTAGCCCCAGTAGCAGATATCACCAACATCCACAACTACTTCGACGATTTACATGAATTAGAACCAGTTTTTCTTGAAATAGCCGATGCAGGTGCAGTGGAATACACTTTCCGAGGGATTTCCCCCATAAAGGACGTGGAAGATGGAGTGCAGGAGATGAGCGTCACTCTGCAGCTGAAGCGTGAATTTTTATAAAATTTTTCATCCCCTTTTTTAACCTATTTTTAAATTTTAAATTCAATGCTAAATTATTTAAAGAACACCTGATTAAATGTAAAGTCAGTCAACTCCATTTCTTTTAGAGGTGTTTAAAATAAATAATAAGGACAGTACGGTAAAATCTACCACACAAGTAAAAGAGAAGGTAGATCGAACCGATGAAACTAATGACAAATCAGAAATTAACGATAAAACAGAAGGAACTAATGACAAATCAAAAGACAAACCAGAAAAGATAGAAACCTGCTACTTCTGCCTCCAGAAATTCGATATGAACAAGGACGACTGCAGCCACTACAAGTACGGTAAATTCCCCATGTGCGATTACTGTTCCCAGTTTTACGGTTTCTACGATGAAAGATGATTTAGATTTTTAACTCGGCCGAATATAAGCCTGAATTATTATATCTTGTCTGGTGTTGTGTTATTATTAATTAATTCTATTTTTACTTGATTTTTACGATCAAACCCAGTATAATCAATATTACGCAAATACAAATAACTATAAAGACTAATGAGGATTTAGGATTCGCCAAATAATATAGTAATAAACCAACCAATGCTAAACATGCTATAATTGTATAGAAATATTTTATTTTCATTGAATTGACCTTTAATTGTAAATGTTTGAAATTGAAAAATAAATAAAGAATTAAGATTTCAACTGCTCCAAAACAAGCTTAATACCCCATTCAGCCATTTTCTTGGCATCTTCTTCCGTTTTAGCCTCTGCAAAGCACCTAAATATAGGTTCAGTTCCGGAAGGCCTTATTATAACCCAGCCTTCCTCGGTTAGGATTTTTACCCCATCGGTGGTGTCCACTTCAAATTCACAGGTGACTTCCGCTATTTTCTCCATTACTTCCCCTTTAAGTTCATCTGGACATTCCACCTTTCTCTTCTCTGACCGGTAGGAAGGAAGTTCATCTATGAGCTTGGAAAGTGGTTTTTTCTCCTTGGCCATAATTTCCACGATCTTAGCTGTGGAAAGGGCAGCATCACGTCCGTATACGAAATCAGGGAATATGAGTCCGCCGTTTTCTTCCCCCCCGAAGAGTCCGTCATTTTCTTTGAGTGCCCTGGCAACCAGGAGATCGCCTACCCGGGTTGCTATAACTTCGCCACCGTACTCTTCGGCTATATCATAGATTGCCTGTGAAGTGGCCACGGTGGTGACGATAAGGCCTCCCTTATTTTCCTTGAGCATGTACTTTTCAACCAGGGCAAATGTTTTATCACCGAAAACGAAAGCTCCATTTTCATCTATACATATGGTCCGGTCTGCATCGCCGTCATGGGCTATTCCCAGATCCGCTCCTAGATTTTTCACGGCATTTATCAGGTCCTGCAGGTTATCCTCGGTGGGCTCCGGATTTCTACCAGGGAAGAAGCCATCTGGCTGACAGTTCATGGTCGTAACCTGACATCCCAGTTTCCTCAGCAGATAGGGCGTGGTGAAACAGGCCGCTCCACTTCCACAATCCACCACTACCTTCAATCCAGCATCCTTAATGGCATCAGCGTCCACACGGTTTATCACGTTCTCTATGTACTCATCGATTATGTCGGAAGTTTCCACCTCAGAGATTTCATCCCATGGTACACGGTCGGGATTTTCATCAAAGAACATATCCTCTATCTTCTCCTCCATATCATCGGGTATCCCAATTCCATCTGCGTCCACGAACTTGATACCGTTGTCATGGGGTGGGTTGTGGGAAGCGGTGATGATTACTCCGCCGTCATAATAATTTCTAACTGCATATTGAACAGTTGGTGTAGGTAAAATTCCCAGATCTATAACGTGACAGCCTGAAGAGAGCAGCCCAGATAGCACGGCATGTTTAATCATGGGAGTGGATGTTCTGGTGTCCCCACCCACGGCAACCTGTCCCTTCACCAGGGTACCATAGGCAGCTGCCAGTTTAGAAGCAAATTCAGGTGTTAAAGCTTCGTTAGCCCTTCTTCTTACGCCAAATGTTCCGAATAATCGTTTGTTC
>MVQY01000099.1 GCA_002067325.1 Methanobacterium sp. PtaU1.Bin097 | reverse complement strand
CTCCTCCGGTGTCACACCTACCACCAGGGAAATGGCTTTCATGAGGAGTTTAGACCCTATTCCTAACTCTTCCTCACTCCAGGTGGGGAATATACGGCCCAGTGACAGTAAAGTAACCACTGGTAAATTTTCCGGGTCCTTTTCACCCACCATCTCCAGGAATTCCGCTAAAATAGCGGTTTTTTCCAGTCTCTTAGTGGTGGAATCCATAGCCTCGTATAATTTCACCAGCTCTTCATACTTCATGGCGCTTTTTACTTCTTCAGACATCACTATTCTCCAAAACCTCTGGACAACGAAATCAGATAAATATTGGTATTTCCCTGTATTTAAAAAAATAGAATTAACCTAAGATTTCTATATAAACCTTTCAAATCTTTCCTTACCAACCTTACAAATGGGACAAATTTCAGGCGGGCCTTCCCGGGCGCATAGATAACCGCAGACACCACATCTCCAGACAGGAAGGGGAAGATTAGAAATACTTTCCAGGCCAAGAGTCCCTGTTTCATCCTCACCACGAACAATTCGCTCATCGGGTGCCGGTCTTCTCTCTGGTATGGCTGTTAATTGCTTTTCACCGCTTAGTATGTCACCTGAGACATATAAACCACAATAACAGGCATCGTACTCTTCCAGATCAGGGTCACGGTAGTAGCAGGGACATATGATGTCCAGGTCTTCCTCTTTAATTCCAGAAGCCAGTCTACATGGACAAGCTCCGTAGCCGTAACGGTCTTCATTTACCAGTATAGATTCAAGGAGGGCTTTGGTGAATTCCACATCCGAATTGAGATGATAACCCGCCTCCTCCACCTGTTCTTTTAATCTCTCATAGAATTCATCGACCCGGGCATCATCTGCCTGGCTCATGCCAGTGCCTCCCTGATTCCTTCCTCATTGAATCCTACGATGACTTCTCCATCGTCCAGTACCAGAGTAGGGAAGGACAACTGGGGATTATACTTTTTAACCTCTTCAATAATTTCACTGCGTTCTTCACCCTCTAAAAGATCGACGTAGATATAACTGAAGTCCACTTCCAACTCTTCCAGGAGTAATCTGGTCTTTCTGCACCATTGACAGGTGCTTAAAGCAAAAAGAACTATTTTACCCTTATCTTCACCATCTACATGTTCCATTGGCATGGAAATACACCTCCCTTAATTTTTAGATAACCTTAATTGTTTTAACAGAATTTTGTGGTTTAATTTTTTCTTTAAAAATTTTTCACTCTAGTTATATGTAAATCCTTTTATTAATAATTTTCAGGGAAGTACTCATTTTAACAGTGCAGAAAAAGGACGGTGAATGAAAAACCAGTTAAAGCCTATGATATTATTTTTTAATATTATCCCTAACCAGTTTAATAGCACAGAACTCCCCACACATGGTACACATGTCTTCTTTTGGGCTGGGTCTTCTCTCCCGGTATTTTCTAGGTTTTTCATGATCTAAGGCCAGATCGAATTGCAAATCCCAGTTAAATGCTTTACGCGCGTGAGCCATTTTATTTTCAGTATACCAAGCACTTCCAATGCCTTTTGAAATATCCGCTGCCTGTGCCGCTATTCTGGATGCGATTACTCCTTCTTTAACATCTTCTTCGTCGGGTATGGAGAGATGTTCCGCCGGTGTAACGTAACAGAGATAATCCGCGCCTGCGCCTGCTGCTAGGGCCCCGCCTATAGCAGATGTGATATGATCATACCCCGGTGCAATATCGGTTACCAGTGGCCCCAGAACATAAAAAGGAGCTCCCTTGCAGACTTTCTTTTGAATCTGAATGTTTTTTTCAATCTGGTGTAAAGGAACATGCCCCGGGCCTTCAACCATGACTTGAACACCCTTTTCTCTGGCTCTTTCAACCAGTTTACCCAGGATGTTGAGTTCACTTAACTGAGGAATATCTGTAGAGTCATGGGTGCATCCTGGTCTAAGACCATCTCCTAAACTTAACGTAACATCGTATTCCCGGGCGATTTCCAGTAGATAATCATAATTTTTGTATAAAGGATTTTCTTCCTGGTTTTTAAGTATCCAGGCCGCGGTGAAAGCCCCTCCCCTGCTGACGATGCCCATAATCCTGTCAGACTCTTTAACCTTCTCCACCGTATCCTGGGTTACCCCGCAGTGGACGGTTACAAAATCAACACCTTCCTTGGCCTGATTTATTATGGCCCGGAACATATCATCTCCATCCATATTTACGATAGCACCCTTAGATTGGAGTGCTCCTATTGCTGCTTCATAGATGGGTACGGTGCCTATGGGGACTGTGATTTCCTTCATTATGGCCTTTCTAACCTTTTTAAACTGGGGGCCTGTTGATAAATCCATCAGAGTATCTGAACCGAATTTGACTGCGATTCTAGCCTTTTCCACTTCCCAGGAGACATCCTCCAGTTCTGATGAGGAACCTACATTAGCGTTTACCTTGGTCCTTAAGCCCTTTCCTATCCCTAGAGGGCTGGTTTTCCCGTTGATATTTTTAGGGATGACTATGAGGCCCTTGGAAATTCTTCTCACCAGTTTCTGGATCTCGATACCTTCGTTTTCCGCTACTTTCTCCATTTCCGGAGTGATCTGACCCTTACGCGCCTGTTCTAATTGTGTCAATTTTTATACCTCGAGTGATGAGAAATTAAATTTGGAAAAAATCAATGAATAATTCAAATTTTTGTTTATTTTTTACTCAATTTAAATATTCTTTCAATTCCAGTTTGTTAGTATTACTTTTTGGCTTAATTTTGATGTTTTGGTAATAATAATTTAGTGATAGAAAGTATTATATATGGGTTGTTGATAACTATCTATTAGAAATCAATAGGTGAAAATTATTTAAGAAGATGTTTTTTATGTCAAGTAGGGTATTTGAAGGTTTTTTAAGGTTTAAAGGGATTTTCGTATTTATTTTTTTAGTTTTAACGGTTATAAGCATGTTAAGTTGTGTTTCTGCTGCTAGTTTGACTGTGGATGAGGTGGGTTATGGTTCCAGTGCAGTTAAAAATTACACCGAAACCCATAGCAATAAAATTCCAAGTTATGTGAAGGTGAACGGTAAAAACAGCACCGCACCCTCCTTTCTAAACACTTTAACTAAAACTGTGGTGCAGGTGAATCAGAATGTAGAGACACCGGTGACTATAAGTAGTGTGGGTGCTGCTCCCAATCCTTCTGGATCCGCAACCGGCAATCTTAGTAAATCTGAATACATCACCATCGCAGGTAACGTTAAATCTTTTATCAGCTCTAATGGACGTGCGCCCAATTACGCTGCAAGTTCCAAGGGAAACATCCGCTACCAATCCCTGGTATACATGTACGCCAGGATAATGCGCTACTATCATATCTACAAAAGTTTCCCCAACACAATAAACATAGTGAACATCCCAGGAACCAGCACGGGAGGAGTAAACATACAAGACACCACCCGCCCCACCATAACCGGTGTTGATCCAGCCAACAACAAAATAATAAATGTAGCCAATAGGGCAATAGTGATCACTTTCAGTGAGAACATCAAGGCGGGAAGCGCGTTTACTAGTATCAAAGTCACCAATCCCGACGGAGTAGCAGTAAATCCATTATACAAGGTAATAAATGGCAAAACACTAACCCTAACCCGTAACGGTTACTACATAAACGGACTAACCTACACCATCACCCTACCCACTGGCAGCATCACCGACACAG
>MVQY01000098.1 GCA_002067325.1 Methanobacterium sp. PtaU1.Bin097 | reverse complement strand
ACACTCAAACAGACAGCCTAGCCAAACAATTCATACAAAAATACATTATTTAAGAACTTTTCAAAAAAGACTATAGTTAAATTTTATTTTTCTGAATTCACTATTATTCAAATAAACATTTTTTGGTTATATCAATTAACAGAGTCTCAACAACAGATAAAAAAAATTAATGAAAAAGGATCAAGTAATGCAGTTTAAAAAGATACACAGTGCATCTATCGCTGATTTATCCTTAAAAGTGGAAGATTACCTGGTTATTTCCGATCTACACATAGGCTATGAGCAGTCCCTCAATGCTGAGGGTATCATGATACCCAGATTCCAGTACCCACTCATAATAGAACGGTTGGAGGAGATACAGGAGAAATCCAGCTGCAGCAACATCGTGGTCAACGGTGACCTGAAGCACGAGTTCGGCCAGATAAGCAGGCAGGAATGGAATGAAACCCAGGAGTTCCTAGAGTACCTTAAGTCTAATTTTGATGATATCATCTTAATTAAGGGAAACCATGATAACTTCACCCGGTTCATAGCCGAAAAAAGCGGCCTCCAGGTGGAGGAATGTTACCAGATCGGTGATTCCCTGATCCTGCACGGAGATAAAATTCCATCCTACCTGGACAAGACAGAGGCAGAAAACTTAATCATAGGCCATGAACACCCCTGCATCGGACTTAGAAACGGTGAACGGGTGGAGAAGATAAAGTGTTACCTGTCTGGAAAATATAAAGATTGGAACCTGATAGTGATGCCCTCCTTCAACTTCGTAACTGAAGGATCAGACATCCTCCAGGAAAGACCACTTTCACCCTTCTTGAAAGCCATTCCCGGGGGAGACCTGGAGATATATGCCGTGGAAGATTTTGAAGTGTTCCATTTTGGTAGGATAAAGGATATCACGGCTGTTAAGGAGAAATTTTACTAGAGGATTTCGCTTTTATGAAAATAAAAGAAGTGCTGTTTTATTGATAAAACATGACTAAGATAACTATCAAATAAAGGAGATTAAGATAACAAAATGATTACCAAACAGGAAAAAAAGTACGAGGATAAGGATATCCATAAAATATTACACCCCTGGGTGAGGCAGTGGTTCAACAGCCAGTTTGAAACCTTCACCGAATCCCAGAGAATGGCTCTTATGGACATCCACCAGGGGAGCAACCTCCTGGTATCATCACCCACAGGATCCGGTAAAACATTAACCGCCTTCCTCTCCCTCATAAGCCAGTTAACCTACATGTCAGAGATGGACATGCTCGAGGACAAGGTCTACTGCATCTACATATCACCCCTTAAAGCCCTGGACAACGACATAGAGAAGAACCTGGAAGAACCTTTAAAGGGGATAGAGAAAATAGCTGGAAAAGAACTGGGGATCAGGAAGGCAGTACGCACAGGGGATACCAGCAACTACGAAAGATCCAAGATGCTCAAGAAGCCCCCCCACATCCTCATCACCACCCCTGAAACATTATCCATACTACTCGTCGCCCCCAAATTCCGGGAGAAACTCCAGGGAGTCAAGTACGTTATAGTGGATGAGATACACTCCCTGGCCGATAACAAGCGGGGAGTGCATATGAGTCTCACCCTGGAGAGGCTACAGAACATAGCAGGAAACTTCACCAGGATAGGGTTAAGCGCCACCGTCCACCCATTAGAGAAGATGGCAGAGTTCCTGGTGGGCTATGAAAACGGGGAACCCAGGCCATGTAAGATAGTGGATGTGAACTACCTTAAAAAATTAGACATCAAAGTCCTCTGCCCAGTGGAGGATATAGTCGAGGCCGATCCTGAGGAAACCAACGATGCCATGTACGACATGCTCTACAGTCTAATAATGGAGCATAAGACCACCCTCATCTTCACCAACACACGCAGTGGAACGGAGAGCGTGGTGTTCAACCTCAAAAGGAGGTTCACGGAGGACTTCAATGAAACGAACATCATGGCCCACCACAGCTCACTCAGCCGGGAACTACGATTGGAGACCGAGAACAAGCTCAAAGATGGAGAACTCAAAGTGGTGGTATCCTCCACATCCCTGGAACTGGGAATCGATATCGGATATATCGACCTGGTGATCCTGGTAAGCAGTCCCAAATCCGTCTCCCGGGCCCTGCAGCGAATCGGCCGTAGCGGCCACCGATTACATGATAAATCCAAGGGCAGGATAATCGTGGTGGACAGGGACGACCTGGTAGAATGCTCTCTCATCTTGAAAAACGCCCTCGAGGGTAAGATCGATAACATAAACATCCCCCACAACTGCCTCGACGTTTTAAGCCAGCACATCTATGGGATGGCCATCGAGAGGAAATGGGATATGGATGAGGCCTATGAACTAATCAGGAGCAGCTACCCCTACAGGGAGCTTACCCATAACGACTTCGTAAGTGTACTCAGCTACCTGGCCGGGGATTACACCAGCCTGGAGGAGCGGTACGTCTACGCGAAGATCTGGGTGGATTACCGTGAGCACATGTTCGGTAAGCGGGGGAAACTCGCCAGGATGCTCTACTCCACCAACATTGGAACCATCCCGGACAGGACCGCTGCGAGGGTTAAATGCAATGGCCAGGTGGTAGGTCGTATAGAGGAAGATTTTATGGAGAAACTCCAGAAGGGAGATACCTTCGTACTGGGAGGTAACATCTACAGGTTCAACTACGCCAGGGGGATGACGGTGAATGTCACACCATCCAGCGGACCACCCACCATACCTTCCTGGTTCTCAGAGCAACTACCCCTCAGCTATGACCTGGCGGTGGATATACAGAACTTCCGGGACATAATGGATGGTAAGTTCCGGATGGAACGGAGTAAAGAGGAGATCATGGACTTTATACATGAATACCTCTATGTGGATTACAATGCTGCTAACAGTATCTACCATTATTTCCGGGAGCAGTACCTCTACGCACAGGTGCCTGGGTTGAAGAACCTCCTGGTGGAATTCTATACAGGCTTCGGTGGTAGGAAGTTCGTGGTGTTCCACAGCCTATTCGGCAGACGGGTTAATGACGCCCTCTCCCGGGCGGTGGCCTACGTAATCGCCAGGAAACACCACAGGGATGTGATGATCTCCGTCAGTGACAACGGGTTCTACCTTTCAAGTGATGGTAAGATCGGGGGATTGGAAGCCTTCAAGGAGCTTACACCGGAGAATCTGGAGGAGATACTCACACTGGCCATCGATAAAACCGAGACTCTGGCGGGCCGTTTCCGGCACTGCGCCGGCCGATCCTTGATGATCCTCAGAAGGTACAAAGGACAGGAGAAGAGTGTGGGACGCCAGCAGGTCAAGGGGAAGATACTCCTTAAATTCGTGAAGGACCTGGACGATAACTTCTCCATACTGAGGGAAGCCCGCCGTGAGGTCATGGAGGATTACATGGACGTTAAGAATGCTAAGAAAGTCCTTGAAATGATTCAATCCGGTAAAATGGACCTAAAACAGATAAACACCAAGATACCAACACCATTCGCCTTCAACCTGGTTGCCCAGGGCTACCTGGACGTGCTGAAATACGAGGATAGAATTGAATTTATAAGGAGGATGCACCAGGCGGTTATAAATGAGATTGAGGGTTGATGTAAACTAGATTAAGTACTTTAAATCTGATCAAAACAGCCCCTAAACTGGAATTAACAGCCCCACAATTACAGATGCCACGTTAGCCGCACCCGATATCACCAGGGCCTGTGGATATTTAATTTTAAATAATAGCTTGATGAGCAGGCTTTCTGTTAAAATCACCAGAACTTCAACCAGCACCAGATCCGCTATGATATAGTTTATAGGTGTAAGTGGCAAGCGGCAGGGTGAAACAGTTAACCAAAATGGTGCAAAAGAGAATCAAAACTGTTTTCTGTTTTTTCCTTAGAAATATCCAGATTACCAGGAATTCCACAAGAATAGTAAACAGCAACGCCAATAATAAAATATACATTTAATGCAACCTTCTTTGTATTAATATCAACAGATGACAAATTTGACCTATAAGGGCCAATTTGACCCCCCTATACAACGCCAAATTGACCTCCTATACAACACTAATTTAGCCTTCTATATAACAATACCAGAACGATACCAGTAAGAGCAATTAAGGGCAGTGCAAAATACCAGATCATATCAACTCCGGACGGGATGATGTCTGGTTGTGGAGTGGTGTTCTGGTCCTGGTAATCAGCGCTTTTTACACCCCCACCTTCATAGGTATACAGTATCCTCTTCTTCTTAATCTCCATATGTGTCCTGTTCAGAGAGGTTATCTCTAACTCTATCAACACTTCACTGAGTGGGTTTGCCCCGTTTACAGTACCATAACTCCCCTCAAGTTCCATATCTGACGTATAACGTTGGTGCTGCTTGCAAAATAGTCCTGCAACTGGGTTTCATTTAACTGTCGCAGCTCGTCCTCATTAAAGTTCGACTTTTCCACAGCATAAACAGAGAGGGTGCTGAACTTATAGAAACTGAACTGGCTGGAATTTAAGACCATAATATCATAGTAAAAGGGATAACCATAGAGTAAAAACACGTAGTCTGGATAACTGTCTAGGTTGATTATCTGGTAACTGGTTTGTACTTCCTTCTCATCTGGATCGATAACATCAGCGTATACGGTGGGAACCACAGAAAGGCAAATTAACATCAGACAAACAGGTAATAAGCTCCTTTTCATTGTTCTTAATCTACTGCTGGTGGTATAAAAAATCTCCTCTTTAATTGATGTATGAAATAATCTCTCTTTTCATTCCTGGATGAAATAGGAAATAAATAGAGCTGCTCCCAGTACGAGTATTATGGTAGCCCCAGAGGAAAGGTTGAAGATGAAGGCCAATATCAGTCCCAGGGAAGTTAAGATCGCCCCAATAATCGTGGAGCTGATCATGAGTTTGCGTATGTCATAGGTGTACTGTTTACAGATGGCCGCTGGTATGGCCAGGAGGGCTATCAACAGGATGATACCCACCACTTTTATGAGAACCACCACGCTCAGGGCTATCAGCGCCAATAATAGCATGTTGATGAGGGTAGAAGGCAATCCCACCACCTTGGAGAATTCCTCATCAAAGGACACCCCCAGAAATTCCCTCCTAAAGAGGAAGACCACTATTAAAATGATCAGGTCTAAGACCAGCATGATATATAGGTCGGTGTTTGAGACGGTGAGTATGCTCCCGAAGAGGTAGCTGAAGAGATCCGGGGCGTAGCCAGACTTTAAATTAACGAAGATGATTCCCAGGGCCATTCCTACACTCCACAGTATCCCTATGGCCGTGTCTTCACTTATTTTCACTTTCTCCTGGACAGCGCCCATGGAGAGGGCGGCTACTATGCTGAAGGGTATGGCCGCCACCACTGGGTTTACTCCAAGTAAGTAACCCAGTCCTACTCCTCCAAAGGCGGCGTGGGAGATTGCCCCACTCATGGATACAATTTTCTTAATAACCACGTAGGTTCCCACGGCCCCGCAGGCTACGCTGACAAGAATAGCTGCTATGAAGGCCCGCTGCATGAAATCATATTGTATAAATTCAAACAAGGTTTCAACACCCACTTTGATTTATTAATAAAGCTCTGATTATCCTTTAAATTTCTGTTATCATTAAAACTCTGGTTTATCGATAAATTTTGTTTTATCCATCAAACAAAATAATTTGTTTTACCAATCAAACAAATGGTTTTTATACCTCAGTGCTTCCTGAGCACCCTGTGGGGAATCCCGTGGCTGATATGTTCTATGGAACAGTGGTAGATCTCCTCCAATCCCTCCCCCGCTTCTTCAGCCGGGCCGTGATAGTACAGTTTCTGGTTTAAGCAGGCGATCTTATCCACGTGCATGGAGACGGTTCCCACATCATGGCTTACCAGTACCAGGGTCATCCTATCCTTTAAATGGGAAATGAGCCGGTAAAAGGAATTCTGCATCTCCGGGTCGATGCTGGCCATGGGCTCATCCATGAGGAGTAGTTTCGGCTCCCGGGCCAGTGCCCGGGCAATAAGCACCCGCTGTATCTGCCCACCGGACAGCCTGCTGATCTGCCTGTCCTTATATCTCTCCATATCCACATCTTTCAACGCCTGTAATGCTATTTCCCTATCTTCAGACGTATAATTTTTAAACATACCATGATATCTGCCCATCAACACGGTCTCAAAAACATCTATGGGAAAATCCAGGTCAAAATGAGTATGTTGTGGGAGATAGCCCACTAAATCCAGGGCTTTCTTCGGCTCCCTGCCAAAAACTTTGACTTCACCTTTATCTGGGGTTAAAAGGCCCAACACTATCTTTAAAAGCGTACTTTTCCCACCCCCGTTGGGGCCGATTATGGCCACGAAATCCTTCTCCTCTATGGTGAAGTTGATATCCTCCAGGACCTGCTGATGGTTATAGCTGAAAGATACATCCTTCATCTCCAGGGCGTTTAATGACATTATCTCTCCTTTTTACTTTTTATCATGATTTAGAACTTTATCATGATTTAGAAAACGCTATGCCCACGTTCTTCATGTTCTCCAGGTAATTTTCGTCCAAGTCATTGACAAACAGGACTTCAGCCCCAATCTGGGATGCTATGGTCTCCATGAATTTAGGATCATACTGGGGCTCCACATAGACCACAGTGATGTTGTTTTCCTGGGCTATGTCCACCATCATAGCTATCCGTTGTGGTGAGGGTTCCTCGTCGTTTATCATAACCCCGGTCATAGTCAGGTTGTAATCCTTGGCATAGTAGGCAAAGGCAGGGTGGTAGATCAGTATGGGTTTGGTTTTATTTTCTAAGAGTTCCGTGGTGTTCCTATCGAGTTCGTCCAGTTTCGCCAAGTATTCATCCCTGTTTTTCTGGTAATATTCCTTATTTTCAGGATCCACCTCAACCAGGCCTTCATAGATGTTGTTCACCATTATCTTGGCATTCCGTGGGCTGGTCCAAACATGGGTGTCCATTATTCCATGTTCATGGTGGTCCTCTGTTTCATCTTCATGAGTTTCGGCTGTTTCACCCTCATGGGATTCTTCTGTTTCGTCTCCCTCAGAACTGGGTATCAACTCTATCCCCTCTGAGGAATTAACAACCAACATGTTGGGATTGGATGATCTAAGCTTGTCCATGTAGTTATTTTCAAATTCCAACTGGGATCCTATCATCACGTACATCTGGGCGCTGGACACCTTGCTGAGCTGGGAGGGTAAGGGTTCATAGGTGTGCACATCAGCAGTGGAAGGCACCATAAGAGTTACATCAACCTTGTCTCCGCCTACCGCCTTTACAAATTCCACTTCTGGGGCAATGCTTACGATCACACCTATCTTCTCCCCTGGATTTGTCGGATTTACTCCATTCTCAGTATTAATTCTATCTACCGCTAGATAACCTAAAACTATGCCGGTGGTAATTATAACTATGATTACCAGGGCCAATCTATTTTTCTTGATCCTTGCCATATTCTAATATTATGATTTTATTAATATTTAAAAATAATCTTAATAATATTTAGTATAATTTGGGTAGAAATTTAATAAATATCAATATAAAAATTAACAAACAAACTTGTAAAAAAAAATAACCAATCCCTACCTTTTAGGAAGGGTGAAGTAGAATGTTGAACCTTCCCCTGGCTTTGATTTCACCCATATATCCCCGCCGTGGATTTCTACAATCCTTTTGCAGATGGACAGTCCGATTCCGGTTCCCTCATATTCTTCCCGGGTGTGCAGTCTCTTGAAGATGTCGAATATTTTATCCTGATGGTCGGGGTGGATGCCGATACCATTATCACTGACACCAAACCGCCATTTACCGTCGGATTCCTCGGCAAATATATGGATTTCCGGTGGTTTTTCATGAAATTTAATGGCGTTGGAGATTAAATTCTGGAAAAGCTGTCTTAACTGTGAAGGGTCACATTGTACCGTGGGCAAATCATCATGGGTGATAATGGCATTTTCGGCCTCTACAGATGGTTTGATACTCAACAGGACATCTTCTAACACCTTGTTCATGTTGGTTGGCCGGAATTCCCGGGATGCCGTGGACAAGCGGGAAAATGTCAGAAGATCGTCAATTAAGTCCTTCATCCGCTGGGCTCCCTCCACTATAAATCCGATGAAATCATCGGCATCATCATCAAGCTCTCCTTTATACCTTTTCTCCAGCAACTGGGCGAAGCTGGAGACCATCCTCAGGGGTTCCTGAAGGTCGTGGGATGCCACATAGGCAAACTGCTCCAGTTCCCTGTTGGAGATTTCCAACTTTTCAATGGCCTCCTCCAGGGAATCTTTGTAGGAGGTCAGTTTCTCATTGGCCTTCTGCAGTTCTATGGTGGTGGACTGCAGTCCTTCATTGGAGGTTTGAAGTTCCTCGGTGATATCCTGCAACTCCTCATTGGACACCCTTAACTCCTCAGTCAGGCTCTGTTCATTTTCTAACATTCCCTGTATACGTAACTCCGCTTTTTTACGCTGGGTTATATCACGTAAGACATGCACATCACCAATAAGTTCCTGTTTTTCATTGTAGATAGGAGATGCGCTGACTATAAAGTCACCGTCCAGATCGTCTTCATGCATTTCCCGGGTGTGTTCTACATTATCTTCCATCATAAGTGTATGGGGACAGATGAGGGGCGGTTCATGGGTGCCGTGGATTAACTCGTAACACTTCAATCCCTTACAATCTTCTGGTTTAACGTGTAACCTGTCTGCCAAGGATCGGTTAACACGTAAAACATTATAGTCGGTATCGACCAGTGCAATTAAATCAGGTACGGCATAGAATGTATCTTCCCAGTCCTTCTGGGCCTTTAAAGCCTTTTCTTCAGCCTCCTTGTGGCTGGTGATATCCATGATCAGGGCGATAAATTGCCTCTCCTTGGGTGAAAATGCGTAAATCTCATAGTACTTGTTGGAAGATGGGCGGGGTAGTTCAAAATGTGCTTTTTCACCCTCCAACACCACCCTACCATACTTTTCAATGAGTTCAGCGGCTTCTTCTGGGGGCAGTACTTCGGTAACCTTTTTATTTAAAACATCATCCCGGGTTAATCCGGTGAAGTCTTCAAACGTCTTGTTCACTTCCAGGTAGATGAAGTCGGATGGTTTTCCCTCATCATCCACCAGTAATTCGCAGAGTGCAAAACCATTCAAGGGGCTGTTGAAGAATTGCCTGTATAATTCACTGTTTTCCCGGAGGGTTTCGTTGGCCGATTGAAGCTCCTCGTTGGAGGATCTCAACTCCTCATTGGCCACGTCCAGCTCTTCAATCAAATTCTGATTTTCTTCTTCCCTCTTCCTTCGATGGGTGATGTCCCTGCTGATGCTGAGTATGAACTCTTCACCATCCACATCTATGAACCGGGCAGAATTCAGGATATCCAAGAATGTCCCATCCTTCTTTCTGACTCTCATTTCAAAATTGAACAGTTTACCTTCCTTCTTGATTGCGTCAATGTAGGTCTGGAGTATCTCAGGGCTGAAGAGGTTAAGATCCATTGAGGTATGTCCTATCACTTCCTCCCGGGAATATCCTGTTTTGTTGAGAAATTCCGGGTTACAATCTAAAAACTTACCATCGGAAACCCTGGTGAAGATGATTGCATCTGGATTTAAGTTGTAGATGGATAATAATATTTCTGAGCTCTGATGGAGTTCTTTACCAACCTGATTGTATTCTTCACCCATACTTGTAGATCTCCCTTGAAAAATAGTAGTATCACATAATTTAATTTGTTAAGATAACTATTTATAACTACATGAGGGTCAGTTTCTATTCCCCATTCCGGGGTTAAAATGTGAAAAGGGCGAAAATTCAGGATAGTTCAGCAAACCCAGTTATATAATACAATTAAATGGATACCAGTTTAACATAGTCCATTTTCCTGCTGGTCTGGAATAACTTCCGGATGGTGTTGGTGCGCTGGGCATCCCCTTCCATGATGAATATCTCCAGACACTTGTTATCCTTGAGGTGGCTGTGTATCTGGGTGTTGATGATATCCTCGAAGTCATGCTTAATCTCCGTCACCTTATCCTCGGCCTTCTGGTCATGGATTAAAATTAGGATAGAATTTATATCACCCTTCAGGGCCTTTTTCTCCTGATTATCAGCGATTAACATCCTGGTACTGGTCCGGATAACCTCTGACCTCCCGGAGAAGCCTAATTCTTCCTTTAACTGGTCTATTTCCTCCAGTAACTTTTCACTGAGGGAGATGCTGATGATGGTCATAACAATCAATATAATTTAATTATTTGATTTATTTAATTCTTTTAGTTTTATATCTTCAAGTTCAATCATTTACTCAGATGGGCAAGCAATTCACCCGGATCTGTAATGGGCAACCCACAAACTCCCTGTTTACAGACGTAGGCTGTGACCTGGCCTTCCACAGGTTTTTTCTCCAGGAAAGTTTCCACCCTGCTTTTCAACCACTCTTCATCAGGTGAATTAAGGGAGTACACCGCCCGGGGGAGGTAGTTCTCATTGAAAATTTCCAGGAGCTTCTCTGTTCCAACTTCATCTTTCTCCCCGGCGATTACCACTTCATAGAATGGTCCTAACCGGTTGATGATCCCTATAAGGAATATGATGTGGCCGGTGGGTGCCTGGTCCACCAGGGGTGCGAAGGCCTTCTCCTGCTTCAAGGCCCATTCATTTAACTCCTGATCCTCCAGTAGGCTGGAAAGCTGCTGAAGATTCAGAAGGGTTATCCCATTTCCAGATGGCAACGCCGAGTCATTTAAATCCTTTTTACGCGTAAGCACTTCTTCGGCATCCTCAGATGTCAGGTAGAATCCCCCGTTTTCTTCGTCCAGATATTTATCCAGGAGTACCTGGTTGAGCTGGTAAGCCCATTCCAGCCAGGATGCATCCAGGGTGGCTTCGTATAGTTCTATAAGACCCCATACCAAGAATGCATGGTCTTCCAGGTAACCTTCCACCTTGACTTCTCCGTCCCGGTAGCGGTGGTGTAACTTGCCATCCTGGTAGAGGTTACCCTTGATGAACTCGGTTGCCTTTATGGCGGCTTCAGTGTATCTTTTTTCATTAAGTACACGCCCGGCTCGGGCCAGAGCAGCTATCATCAGCCCGTTCCAGTCAGTTAATACCTTATCATCTTTACGGGGATGCACCCGTTTCTCCCTTTCCTGGAATAATTTCTCCCGTATGGTATCCAGTTTAACTTTAAGCTCCTCCACCTTAAGATCCGTTTCTTCTGCCGTTTCATCCAGTGGTTTTTCCAGGTGAAGGATGTTTTTTCCAGTGAAAAGACCAGTTAGATCATCCAGGTAGTTTCCCCTCTCCTTTACCCGGTAGATCCTGGTGAATAATTTATACTCCTCCACGTCCAGGATTGTCTTTACCTCCTGCTGGGTCCAGAGGTAGAATTTACCCTCAACTCCCTCACTTTCCGCGTCTTCTGCTGAAAAGAATCCGCCTTGCTCGGAGGTCATATCCCGGAGGACGTACTCTAATATTTTCTCGGCTGTCTCCCTGTATTCATACTTCCCGGTGGCCTGGTAGACTTCCAGGTAAACCAGTGTCAGGAGGGCCTGGTCGTAGAGCATCTTCTCGAAGTGGGGTACCAGCCACTCTGGGTCCACGGTGTACCGGTGGAATCCGAATCCCACATGATCCCATATTCCACCCATCCGCATGGCCCGGAGGGTTTTCTCCACCATGTCCAGGGCGCCCTGTTCTCCGGTGTGTTCAAAGTAGTGTAGCAGATAGAGGAGTAGGTTGGGGCTGGGGAATTTTTGGCTGGTTCCGAATCCCCCGTGTTCATCGAAGCTGTTTGTTAAAACGTTATATGCCCGGGTGAGGGTTGACTCAGGTAGGAGTTCACCGGAACTGGTACTCGAGAGCTGGTTCAGGGCATCTGTGATCTCTTCTGCTGATTCCAGTAACTCTTTTCTATTTTTTTCCCATATACCCTTCACTTTCAAAACTATACTCTTGAGACCTACACTTAGCTCGCTGTCATCCTTCGGGAAATAGGTACCTGCAAAAAATGGTTTCAGATCCGGGGTCAAAAATACGGTTAAAGGCCACCCTCCCCGGCCAGTCATGATCTGGCACGCTGCCATGTAGGTGGAATCTACATCAGGATGCTCTTCCCGGTCAACCTTAACCGGAACGAAAACCTGGTTGATGAACTCCGCCATATCCTCATCTTCAAAGGATTCCCGGGCCATCACATGACACCAGTGACAGGTAGAATACCCGATGGATAAAAAAATGGGTTTATTCTCCTTTTTAGCCTTCTGAAATGCCTCTTCACCCCATGGATACCAGTCCACAGGATTCTCCGCGTGTTGTATGAGGTAGGGGCTTTTCTCGCCCTTAAGATGATTGTAACGTTTACCTGTATCATTAACCTTTTCTTGTACCATTAAAAACACCATGGAAAATCAGTAATCCATATTATAATATGAACTTCCCATCATTTAATACTTAAAATAGAGAATAAAAAAGAAAATTAAAAAAGGATTTAACACAAAATATTACATTCTATCATTCTGGTTGCAGATCACAGAGTAAACAGCCCTGCACACCCACATTTTCTGGTTCACATTCCCTGATCAGCACCACCATGGCCTCCACCGGGAGTCCCGTAACCCTGCTGGCTGTCTCGGAGAACTCTTTTACAAGTTGTTCCTTCTGATCTTTGCTGAGTTTAGGACTGTCAATAGTTATAACTGGCAATTTCTCACCTCTAAATTTTTTTAACTATTTTTAAAAATATTTAGTCGTTATTCTATTGATTTAAAAGAAAATAAATGTTTTCATAAACAGTACGTTTTCATAAATAGTAAAATTAGTTTACGATTGTTATTTAACCGTACGGAACTGGAAAGTGTAACTGGCTTTGAGAATGTTACCCGCCGCATCCTTCACAGAAACTGGCCGGGATATACCTGGTAAAGATTGTACCTTAGACGACTGGCCGCCATCTTTAAAGTTAACGTTTTTCCACTTATGACCTTCGATGTCAGGGTAACCTTTTTTTCGGTGGATAAATTTTTTATGTATATTCCAGAGAAATTGGTACCTGCTTTGATGTTCTCACTGAAGGTTATGGTAATCGCGGAAGTAAGGGGAACAGTCTTTATAATTCACTACTAAATAACGTTTACTGTGAATCAGGGGATAAAGTTTCGTTTACAGAAATGTTGAGATGGTAAAAAAATAAAAAGAGTAATTCATCTCCTTTTGGACATCCAGAAACCACCCGTAACAGATATTAAAGCCATCAAGAGCAACTACCCCTTTTTTAAAGAGGTTAAAAAGAATTTTAAGAGTCCCTGAGGGTGATCCATTGAACAGTATCACGGTGAACGAAATCATTATTGTAAAAGGAGATCCTATAGGAAAATGTACAGAAATAAATCAAATAGTAAAAAAATGTATAAGAATAAAGTAAATATTTGAAAAATGTTGAGAAATATTAGTAAAAAAAGATTTGAGAGGGTTTTAATTTAAAATGGTAACGTTGCGTAGGTACCTCTGTTTGAATAATTCTTCGTATTCCAGATCTTTATGGTTCCAAAGGTGTTTTTAAGACGAATAGCGTCTGCGTCGTACCATTTACCATTCACCCATACATGGGCCCATACATGTCCGAACCATCCACCCTCATCATAACCATCTATATCATCAGCATCCCTTGGGTAGAAGTAACAGTATGCGTGCCTGTATCTGGCTGGTATTCCGGATGCTCTGTAGAGAGCGACGAGTAGGTGGGTTGTATCACAGCAGGTGGCGTTTCTAGCTTTTAAAGTACCTAGAGCGCCCTTCTTGGTGTTGTAGTACATGGGGTCTGTGTATGTGATGTTGTCCCTGACCCAGTTGAAGATGGCCGTGGCCTTAGCAAGTGTGGTTGTTTTACCCTTGGTTAGGGTTGCGGCCAGGTTTTTGATGGTGGCACTCGTTGAAGGGGCATCTTTGGTGGGCTGCAGGTATGTTTCCCATGGGGCTACTGCAACCGTGTTTGGTAAACGTTTGTTGTCGCCGTAGAAAACGATTATCCTCGTGTACGCATCGATCATCGATTCGTACCTCATATTTCCCCGGCTGGTGATCAGGAAGTTGGGTAACCTTTTGTTAGTGTCCACGAATTTTTTCAGGTTCCCTGCAACTTTTACATACTCTTTTTTGGTGAGTGTGCCTGATTTAACAGTCTGTGAAGGTTTTGGTGCTTTATTTATGGGGATTTTGACCGAAACTGAACTTTTTTTCTTACTGTTCAGGTTGGTAACGCCGTAACTTAGAAGGTATAAATATTGTGGCATGGTAACCTGTTTACCGGAAATAGTCACGTAGTCGGGTATCATCTTGTTTTTAGCGATATATGCCTTCACGCTTTCTGCAGACTTATCCAGTTGACTTATGGTCACTGTAACCGTTGTGGTGGGCGAACCAGCAGCTTTGTAAGTGGATGTTGTGTTTTTCTGGGTTGTGCTGGCCGCTGCTGCAGTACTGATACACATTGCCAGGGCTAAAACGAGTAATAATACGGTGAAAATTAATTTTTTCTTAATATTTGCCACCTCCTACGTCTAAAAGTGCTAGTTTTTTTTAAATTTCATATCACTTTAGACAATAATATTAAGGGAAAGATGACATTATAAATATTTCGATTTATTTACCAAAAAAAGGGATGTATAGAACTCTTTTTAAAACATACGGTACAAATAGAGGGATTTATTATATTCAATCTAAGGGTAATAAGTCTCCTTATTTTATTATTTCTTCCTTGATAGTAACAGACCACTGCCGATATTCATATAATTGGCTGATTTTATAATACAAAAAAACCAGTTCTAATTGAATTAAAAAAGGTTCTAATTAAAATTAACAGTCTGTTTCTAAAAATAGAAGTCCACTTCATAACAATAAATAAAAAAAGAAAAAAAGATTTTAAGTTTTTAATTAAAATGGTAACGTTGCGTAGGTACCTTTCAGTTTAACTGTATTTGTGTTCCAGTTTTTTATCGTTCCAAACGTGTTTGAGTCTCCGATGGCGTCTGCGTTGTACCATTTACCATCCACATATACCTGGGCCCA
The DNA here is from genome assembly GCA_002067325.1 of Methanobacterium sp. PtaU1.Bin097. Classification (GTDB taxonomy): domain Archaea; phylum Methanobacteriota; class Methanobacteria; order Methanobacteriales; family Methanobacteriaceae; genus Methanobacterium_A. The sequence continues at coordinate 8,223 of MVQY01000098.1, read as the reverse complement.
TACATGTCCAAACCATCCACTTGAAAATTGACATTCCCCGTGCTGATATCTGGCAGCTATTCCTGCTGCTCTGGTCAGCGCGACGAGCAAGTGTGTTGTATCACAACAGTTAGCGCTTCTGGAGCTTAAAGCACCTAGAGCACCCTTTATGGTGTTGTAGTAGAATGAATAGGTCAGATTGTCCCTCACCCAGTTGAAGATGGCCTGTGCCTTAGCATATGTTGTTGTTTTGCCCTTAGTTATAGATGCAGCTAAGTTTTTGATGGTGGTATTGCTTGATGGGGCGTCGGTTGTGGATTTCAGGTACTGTGATAGGTCGGTTGTGGTGCTGCCTTCTGAAGTGGATTTCACTGTCCAGGGAGTTACTGAAACTGTGTTTGGTAAACGTTTGTTGTCGCCGTAGAATACGATTATCTTAGAGTACATGTAGACTAGTGATTCGTACCTCATATTACCACTGGTGGTGGCCAGGAAGTTGGGTATTCTTCCATTTTTTTCGATGAATGTTTTCAGGTTTCCAGCGTATTTAACGTAGTTTGCCTTGGTAATTGTACCTGATTTTGCGGTTTGTGTGGGGCTGGGGGGAGCGTTTATTGATTTTTTAAGGGTAATTGATGTGGTTTTGCCGCTGTTTAAGTTGATAACACCGTAGCTTAGTAGGGTTAAAAACTGTGCTGTGGATATCTGTTTACCAGAAATAGTCACGTAGTTGGGTAATCTTTTATTAGTTTCAATGAATTTCTTCACGCTTTCTGAAGACTTATCTAACTGGCTGATGGTCACTGTAACTGTTGTAGCGGTTGTCGTGGTGGTTGAACCGGCTGCTTGATATGCCGTGGCATTTCTTACCGTGTTATTGGTTGTGGTGGCCGCTGCTGCAGAACTGATACATAGCATTATGGCTACAGTTAGCATGAGCACTATAGCAATGGATTTTCTATTAATTTTACCGCCTCCAAAGTCCAAATTTATAGAGAACCCATAGGAACCCTATTTAGGACTAATATATGTCAATTAGAAATTGCATATAAATGTTGCGGTTTTTTTCTCGCTGAAACATCCTTAAATAATCTGTTTTTTAAGTTGAAGCCTTTTAAGAGGGTTTTTTTAGAATTTATCTGGATTCTGGTTTTTTAATTCTTCTTTTAGTAAATGGAGCACTCTGGAGATTGATTTTATAAATATTAGAGCTTCTAAAACCGAAATGTTATAGAAATCATCTCTTAACTTTTTATTTTGAAAGATGTCCCCTTTGATATTGGCGGAACCCGATAGCATAAAGGGGAAGACAGGTTAAATAATTAATTTAAAGCATTTAATCAGATTTAAAGAGTGTTAACGGCTCTAGCTCGAATTTTAATAAATTGGGGGTGGAAATTTATTAATAAATAAAGGGAATGGAAATTTAACACTGATTACCAAGATGGGGCAAACCCAAAAAAAAGAAAAAAATAGGGGGTTGATATGGCAAATTTTAAAGTGGGTTTTTAAATAACAGAACCCCCTCCTGTGTTCAAAACGGCCTATGGCCCTAGTGGTTTAAAACGGCAGTTTGCCTAGTGTTTAGAATAGCAGTATGGTCTAATGGTTTAAAATGGCAGTGATGCGTATGTGCCGTGTAGGGTGTACGTGTTAAGGTTCCAGTTATTTATGGTTCCAAAACTATTTCTTGTACTTACAGCATCTGCGTAGTACCATTTTCCACTTACATACAGTTGAGCCCATACATGCCCATAGGTTCCACTGGAGAACGTGCAGGTTCCATGCTGGTATCTAGCTGGTATGCCCGCTGCTCTTGCAAGTGCCACTACCAGGTGCGCCATATCACAACAGTTAGCGCTTCTGGAACTGTAAGCACCTAGAGCGCCCTTCTGGGTGTTGTAGTAGAAGGAATAGGACACGTGGTCCCTCACCCAGTTGAAGATGGCCTGGGCCTTAGCATAGGTTGTCGTTTTACCCGAGGTTATAGACGCGGCCAGATTCTTGATGGTAGAACTGGTTGACTGGGCATTAGCTGTCGCTACCAGATACTTCTGCAATGAAGGATCAGTGGTTGTACTTCCGCCTGTCTGGCTGGTCCAAGATTTTACTGACACGTAGTTGGGTAATCTGCTGTTGTCGTCGTGGAAAGCCACCACTCTGGAAAATGCGTACACCAGTGATTCGTATCTGATGGTACCCAGTGAACTGGATGCATAGTTAGGTGCACGGCCATTACTGTTCATGAAATTCAGGATATTTTTGGCCAATTTAAGGTACTCAGATTTCTGAATATTTCCTGATTTAACTGACTCTGTGGGATTTGTAGGTCCTGACACACTTCCTACTGTCAGTGAACCGCTTGAACCGTAGAGATTTAATGTTTCCTGGTTTACTAACTTCAGATACTGTGACATTGAAACCTGTTTACTGCCGATAGTTACGTAGTTGGGTAGCCGGTCATTTTTTTCAATGAAGCTTTTAACTCTGTCTGCTGCATCCTTAATCTGACTGTCAGTTACAGTCCAGGTACTTCCTGCACTGGCAGTGGTTTTCACTGTTGTGGAAGATCCTGCTGCTTTGGTAGAAGATCCGGCTGCTGCTTTTGCAGAAGTTGGTTCACCTGCTGCTAATTTTTCCTCATTGGTTTGTGCTATACTTTTATCCGTATTTTCGGTATGATTTCCCGTAGAACTTTGGTCCGCCAACACTGTCTGGTTTGCTGGTTGGTCAGCCGCCGCTATAGAGGTCATACCAGTGGATAGTGTTAATGTAAATAGCATCAACACCACCCATTTCTTTTTCATATAAATTGTACCGCCTCCATTGGTCCAAAAGTGTTGTCTTTCTAAATTTTATTTTACTTTTGGACAATAATACATAGGGAAACATGATCTTTATAAATATTTCGGATTTTTTCCGAAAAAATAGACTTTAGAGAACTCTTTTTTAAACATAAGGCACGGTGAGGTGGTTTTATAATTTTCATCAACAAAGTACTGTCTCTCGTTTCCCCTTTTATTAATTCAGACCTTATTTTAGCCTTTTTCTATATAACTCATAAATCATGAAGGGAAAACCTATAAAACAAGCTGCTATCTTCCCTTGAAACTGGATATACCACCATTATTTTCCAAAACAACTATCCAGAAAATTGATCCGGGAAAACAAGGTTTATTCAGGGGATTAGAGGCGGATCGTCCTTCTAACCTTCAATAACTGGTTGATATTAATAATTTCTTAAAAAATAGTCTGTAATAATCTGAAACTACGGTATGTTGTCCAATAAAACTTTGATGGTAAGAGGCGATGATCAGTTACCCACCCTGTGCATCTTTCATCCGCTGGTGAGATCGGTGCCGTCTATGGCCCGGAGTAGTTTTTCCGCCTGATCCTGACCAATTTCCGGGGAGTCGTACTCATATGCCTCATACAGGATAGCCGGTGTACCATTCCTTATTAAGGGTACGGTAACATATTCCGGGCTGGATGCAATTGGTGGGTCATAATCTCCTATGCCCGGGATCTTATCCCTCAGTTCCTGGGCTATTATGTTGGTATGACTATCATTGTAGGGCACGAATAAGAACCAGCTCACTGTATAATAGTCATCCCGACCCTTGTTGGAGTGGATGTCCAGGGCCAGCTGATAGTTGTTCTCCAGTATATCAGGGACTACGTGTCTTAGAGCCAGTAGCTGTCCATTCATCCGGCCGGTCTCATAGCCGGCATTAACACCGCCGGTCACGTTGACCTGGTAGATGTAGTAGCAGTACCTCAGTGATTTATCCAGTTTCTTGACTGCCTTCACCGCATCCTCATGGGAGACATGTTCTAACGGATGCACCCCTACGATATAGGCCACCTTAACCGGGGATGAAGCGTTACCATAGGGGCCTTCCCTGGTCACGTTGCCATAGTCTGTGGTGGCCAGGACTTCAGTGGTAGGTTTGACAGTCTCATTGGTCTCAGGTGAGAATAGATAGGGATAGGTGAATACTGCGACCAGACACACCGCCAGAAAGAGTATGATATATTTAATGGGGAAGTTGATATCCATTATGATCCGCCATGGTAAATTATATGGAACTTTACAATTGTTGAATAGGTATTATGGCCTTATTTAGTATTCTTTCATTACGTTTTGTCTTCCTACAATAAAAATGATTCCCATTACATATCCCAGGAAATTAAATATTAAAATTAATAATTCAAGAAATATATTCATTACTTCTCGAGGATTCCATAATTAATACTTAAACTATAAAGTCTCAAGATATCACACCATAATTCGAGGATAGCATGAAGATTTGGAAGATAATCACCAGTCACCGGATCATCACCCTGATCGTTCTCTTTTTAATCCTGACAGGGTTCTGTATCTATTACTATGATAACTTCAGGAATTACCAGGAGCATCCAGGCACAGGGACTATCATAGCCAGTTACCCTGAGGGTGAACTGGTGGCTGTCTCTGGGAAGGTGACTGAAACATTCCCTGGTGGATTCATCCTGGTGGATAACTATCAGGGCGATCCAGTGGCCTACAGGATTCTAAGCGATGTCAAAATCTCTCCGGGTGACCGCAGCCAGGTCCTGGGGGTTTTAGGTTCAAATTACCAGATAACAGCCACTCAAATGAAGCTCACAGAGAAATGGAGTTACGAGTTCACGCTCCTCCGCTCTTTTCTGGCTTTCCTATTTTTGGCCTTCATCTTCCACTACTACTGGAGATTTAACTTCAAAGACTGGGAATTTACAAGGAGAAGATAGAAAATGCCGGACTGGGTAACCCATATTGCCGTGGCTTACATCCTCTGCACCGTTATAGGATTTAAATACAGGCAGTTTAACACTTCAAACACGGTACTGGCCATGATGGGGGCGGTTCTACCCGACGTGGTTAAGCTGGGCCTCATCGGCGAATTTTTAGGCTATGAAGTATGGAACCAGATATGGGCGGTGCACCTTCCAGTGGGGACTTTGATCATAGCTGGCATGGTATCGCTATTCTTCCAGGATAAAAGGACAGCCTTCCTGTTTTTTGTCCTGGGAGCGGCCACCCATTACACATTAGATCTGCTTACATTTAATGTAAGCGGAGGCATAGCCCTGTTATATCCCATCTACTGGGGCGAGTGGCAGCTGGACCTTTTCACCACCGAAAATTTCTATGTCCCCATCGTTGTTTTGGCAGTGGCTGTATTGACCTACCTAATATCCCGTAGGAGGGTTAAAAAAAGTTCTAAAGAGGCAGCTGCAGATTGAACAGGTTTATCAAGACTCTTTAGTTGTTATAGAATTTCTTCAAAATCTTCAGGTGTTAATGCTTCTATACCATCTATTCGACCAAAATGTTCAGTATCTCGGGTTACAATTAGATTGATATCCGAAAGTATGGCAGTTGCAGCTATAAAACAATCGTTCAGCTCTATCTGTTTACCATGATTCATCAGATCAGCATATAATCGGCCAGCTTTCATAGCGATATCCGTATCTGAATCTATTAAATTAATAATAGAGAGAATATCAAAGGTTTTTTTCACAGCGTCTTTTCTCTGTGATCTATATGCAACTACACTTAACCCAGCCAGAGTTATTACCGACGAAATCCTTCATTACCCTGCTTGAAACTATAAAAAACAGCCCTTGAAGATTTTATTCTCATTGGTTCTGAGAATATCAACATAATATAGAAGTGTCAATGAAAATTTTCATTTTATTCTATCCTTCGGGAACGTCTGAGTTCCCTTACAAACTCCTTACTACCTACATCATAGCCCCAAGCACCAGAAGCAGATTCGATCACGTCTTTTTCAGGCTCCTTAGCCTTGCGTACCATTTCCATTATAGAGTGCAGTTCCCGATCCAACTCCACTAACTTCTTTTCGATGTCAGAAATGTCCATGAAATCACCATTTATATTTATTAGGAATAGATTTTATTTATTAGGAATAGATTTTATTTATTAGGAATAGATTTTATTTATTAGGAATAGATTTGTTTAAATCTTGATACTTTTCTTATGATCAGGTTTGAAGTTTACACTGGTTACTTTAAGTACACTATTTATCGAGGTGTATCTATTTACACCAGTTTTACTTATCATAATTAGTATATTACCATTACAAACGTTTTTAGAGTTCATCTATTCAAATAATCAAGTATTTGTCTGATAAACTCTTTAAAATCATCAGTTTCCTTCTCCATCAGTTGGAAAAGTCTTTCATTTTCTATGTTTATGTAAAGGTGGACCAGTACCTTCCTGAATTTGGCCATTTCCTGCATTTTCCGGGAGAGTGTCTTGTCCAGGATATCCTGCTCTCCCATGTTATTTCAATTGATTTATGGCTTCTTTTATCCTTTCATGGAATTTTTGAGCATCTTTTATGATAGACTCTGCTTCCTTAGGTGATGGTTGATAATCAACATCGTAATCTGCCATGATCCTTTTTGTTTCGGCTTTGGCTAATATCTTAGCATAAACATCTTCAATAGTTCCATTTTTAACAAAATGTAGACCAAATTCTGATATAAGCCCGGAATGTGTTCTTGGATGTATATCTTTAAGAATGAGAATAGCCATGGTGGCATGATATATAGAATAATATGCTTCTCCAATAGAATCTGTAATTTGATTATTTTCCAGTAAAATATGGGCAGATTTCAATTTATCCTCTGATCTATCCAAATGCTTTCTCAGTTCGATCAAATAGAACAACACCCTCATTTTTTACGTTGTTGATGAAGGAATAACCTTGTTTCACCTGCCGGTTAAAGCGTGATTGCTTCATATCCTGTGCAGATATGTATTTACCATGTTGAAGCATTAGGGGAACAGTGACATCCACCAGTTCATCCAGAGTTACATCTCCCACAACCAGTATATCAATGTCGGAGTCCTCATTAGCTTCTCCCCGTGCCGTGGACCCGAATAAGATGATGGTATCCACTTTATCATCATACCTCTTTAGGATCTCATCCCGAAACTCACGTGCTATGGCCCGGTACTTATCCTGGATATTCATAGTATCATCTATCTTCAGCTTTTTTAATAAAAACTTTTCAGTAGTAATATTCCATCAAGAATCGTTATTGTGTTTATCTATTCAAATAATCAAGTATTTGTCTGATAAACTCTTTAAAATCACCAGTTTCCTTCTCCATCAGTTGGAAAAGTCTTTCATTTTCTATGTTTATGTAAAGGTGGACCAGTACCTTCCTGAATTTGGCCATTTCCTGCATTTTCCGGGAGAGTGTCTTGTCCAGGATATCCTGCTCTCCCATAATCAAGAAGATATCCTTGTAATCCATAGGCCTTCTGAAGCCCTGGGTGGAGATTATATGGTTACTGATATCTATACCGGCCTCTATTGATTCCAGTAAAGCTTGTTTAGCTGCCAGTTCATCACGGTAGTTGGACTTGAAGTGAGAATATCCTTCCGCTGTTATTTCCTGTATCTCAGCCAAATTTCTCTCTATAACATCAATTCTCAAATTGATGAGTTCTTTATCCAATTCCATATCTTTCCAACCTTTTCTTATCGTATTCATTGATTATTGGAAGAAAATCCAGATATTCATTGATATTTCTTACTTCAAAATTTATTCTCAATGGTTCATCCCTGGAGAAGAGTAGAATCCCCTCTTTTAAGACCTGGTTCGTGAAAATAGTCGGGGCATGATTTATAATACGAACATCCACACTCCTATCCAGTGTCTGTTCCAGTTCCAGGGAAATATCGGCCTCCAGCAAAGGATCCTGCTTGGGATTTTCTAGAAAAACAGCTATATCCACATCACTATCCTCCCTCATAGTCCCCTGGGCGGCAGATCCGTAAAGATAGGCAAAGATCACTCTCTTATCTTTTTCGAGTTTTTCTGTTACCTTACGAAGTAATTCCATGTTCATTGTATAGCCACCTCTTAATTCTAATAATTTTTTTTGAATTTACTCCTATTTTAAACTATTTTATAAGTAGAACTATTTTAAGATCCACAAACTTAGTACAACCAATTGCCAGCTATATTCCCCCGAAAAGTCAGGTAGATATTTTAAGGAGGGTAATATCCGTCGTTTTCTTTACGATATTTTAGCCATGAACGTAACATTATATCTTCGATGGCGTACCTTTTGTTTGTGTGAGAAAGGATACCTTTATTCTTTAGCCGGTTTGTGTATTTAAGCAGGGTTTTGTTGGAATAATCCACTTTAGATAATAGCTCTTTCCAGCTTAATGCTTC
>MVQY01000097.1 GCA_002067325.1 Methanobacterium sp. PtaU1.Bin097 | reverse complement strand
GGAATAGGATCGATGATTTTATGAGTATTAGGGGGATAATAATTGATTCTTTGAGTTATCCCTTTTCTAATTGGATGAGATTTTTGTTTTTGGGAATCATTGTATTGATTAGTTTCTCACAATATACTTTTTTATATTTGGTTAAGATAAATTTTCTGTTATTTATTTGTTTAGATATTATTGGATTCTTATTTGTAGGATCATTTGCAAGGGGATACTTATTTAAAATTATAAATAAGTCCTTAACGGGTATTAATGAGCTTCCTGGATTTAATGATTGGATTAATATATTTATTGATGGCATAAAAGTGCTTATAGTTAATATTATTTATTTATTTCCTTTTATTTTGATTATTCTTTCATTATTATCTTCTGGAACAGATTTAAGAATTATATTAACCAGTTTACCTGATTTAAATTTAGATCTATTATACGTTGGTTTTACTCATTTTATTCCCGTAATAATTGCATTTTTATATCTGATATTGATTATTCCAGTAATATTGATGTCAATTGCCAATATGGCTTATAATGATGGCAAACTGAGTGAAGCTTTTAAATTTGGGGAAATATTTGTTAATGTCTCAAAATTATCCTGGGACGGGATCACATGGTATGGGCTGGCTTTTTACGGTGAGGTCCCGATTATTATAGGATTCTTTATATTCGATGAAATTCTTGAAAGAATCTATAGTGTAGGATGGAAAAAGCTCATAATGTGGTATTTTGCAACAGGCATCATTGCTTTAATCTTAATTTTTGGCGGATACTTTGTGGCTAATATCACTTCAAATTTAATCTTGAACGGATTGGAGTTATTTTCGCTTTCAAATTACAATATTTTACGAATTCTAATTCTATCATTAGTTTTACTTCCATATCTCTTTATATTTCTTTCAAGATCAACCGCGTTAATCTATAATTCTGCAATTAAGAGTTATTGGGGCAGCGAAAGCTACACAAGCAACTACAAATTACAGCAAGAATAATCTCCTTAATTCAAAGAATCTATAGCATAAAAATCAAAAGATTTGCTTTAAAAGAGTTTTGATACCGTATCAAACCTATCTGACCTTAATGTGATCATAATCGGCAGTTACTTGGCAATAACAGTAGCTAAAATCATCTAAAACCAAATACAGCGATCATTAAATAATTCCGTGAAGATACAGGGAAAAAAATAAGTCTGTGTTCATATCAAATAGATGATATAATGAGGGTTAAACCATGATTGCTGCCGGTGGGAAAATTGTTTGCAATAAAAAGGACGGTGTGATAGGTGCGGTAATTGAAGATCATGGTAAATACTATGTTTTAACCGTTTACCACGTACTGAAAGTAGGAAAATGTGGTTTAGGCAGTACTGTCCATTTAAACGGTTACTCTGGTAGGGTGGTGGAAGTCCACTGGTACCATGACCTGGCAGTTATAGAGGTAGATGCACCAGAAGAAGAGATTGAAATCTCAGACATCGCTGAACCAGAGATAGGCCCCGCATATTCCCTTAACGGTACCAAACGGATAAACTGTAACGTGATGACCGTGGGGAAAACTTATCATTACCTTTCATTTCCCATGGGTGATATGCCGCTTCCCGGAGACAGTGGTTCTCCCATAATCCAGGGGGATAAAGTGGTGGGAATCTTAGCTTCTATTTTCTTCAACAACGCCACCGGTATAGCGGCATCCCTTGATGAATTTGCACCAGTTGATGAATTCCTGATAAAGTAAGTCCTATTGGAAATAAATTTTTTATTGAAAAAATAAATTCCCACTCATAAAATAAATTAAATAGGGGACAGATAGATAATAAACTGGTATGGGGATATGACCACCGATGAATTGAAATGTGAATTTTGTGGTAACGTATTTGACCTTCCCGAGCTTCGAAACTGTACCGGAATTTTTCGTGATAGGCCAGATGCTGGACTTAAATTATCCGAGATGCTTGTTGATTTTGATAGTAGTGATGCGGTGGTCTTTGGGATACCCGCCGGTGGTGTGCCGGTTGCAGCCCCTCTTGCACAGCAATTAAACCTAACCCTGGATGTGGTGGTGGTCAGTAAAATAACCCTACCCTGGAATACGGAAGTGGGATACGGTGCAGTGGCATTTGACGGTACCGTGAAAATAAATCCGGTTTTGAAAGCCCAGATGGGTCTTACCCAGGAAGAAATTGAAAAGGACATTGCTCAAACCACTAAAAAAGTGCAGAGACGTTTTAAACAATTCAGGGGAGACAAACCCTTCCCGGATCTGGAAAAACGCCCGGCAATTCTGGTGGACGATGGTATAGCCTCCGGTTTCACCATGTTGGTGGCTGTAGAGGCGGTCAAAAGTAAAGGGGCAAAAGAAGTGATTATAGCCGTGCCTACCGCCCATTTACAGGCACTTGAGAAGGTATCTCCAATGGTGGAAAGGATTTACTGTGCCAACATACGTGGAGGTCCTGCTTTTGCAGTTGCTGATGCCTATCAAACCTGGTATGATGTGGAAGAGGAGGAAGTAACAGGTGTTTTAAAGGATTTTAACTTAAAGGATTACTAACCTAATTTTCAGATAGATACATCAATTTTTTTAAATAGATATAACAAAATATTAAATTGTATAAATAAGGAGGAATTTTATATTGATGCTGGGAGAAAAGGAACTTATAAAACTATTTCCAGACTTTAAAGAACTGGTACAGCCATCAGGAATTGATTTAAGATTAGAAAACGTGTTTATACAAAAAAGTGCAGGGTCTTTAGTGGATAACCAGAAAAACCTCCCGGAACTGGAGAAATTAGAGCCCCCCATCTATACTTTGAAGCCTAAAACAGCATATTCAGTTACTATAGAGCCCAAGATGAAGATACCAAAGGGTTATGCCCAGCTTTACCTGCCCCGTTCTACACTCAACCGGTCTTTTATCTCGGTACACACCGCGGTGGGCGATCCCGGCTTCTACGGAACCCTGCAATTTCTACTGTATAATTATGGGGAATT
>MVQY01000096.1 GCA_002067325.1 Methanobacterium sp. PtaU1.Bin097 | reverse complement strand
CTCCTATCCTATCTGAATTTTCCTATCCTATTCTTCTATGATTTTTTAAATAAAAATTTTCCTTTTCTGTGATGAATTAAAATACTGTTTCAGAAATGAATTAAAACAATGAACTGATATTTTATTAAATGGAGGTGAACTGGGCACTCTTCATAATCCAATGAGTGCAAAGAGTCCCATGAAGAAGAATGATTCCACCACGAAGTGGAGGGCCCGGTGCTGCAGCCAGGTGGTCTGCAGTCCAAAGAGTTCATGGAAGAAGTCCACCGTGAAGTGGACCACCGCAGCGAGGATACCTAACTCTAACGATAAGAACAGCAGTGAAAGCACTATGCAGTGGAAAACTGCTTCCAATCCTTCATGGGCTATCCAGAGGGCCAGGTTGGTTCCCAGTATTTCCTTGAGTATCCCGGCCAGTAGAATGTAGAAGTCAGCGAAGACCCTCCATAAGATTAAACTGTGTACTTCATCGCTGATGGCCAGGATCACTGCGATGTAAAACCATAGTAACTCCATCTATAAAACCGTGTATAACATTTTTTTTTCGTAAGAAATTTTAGTAGGACTTATCTTTAAATTAAAAATATTTCTTTAGCTAAAATATTTCTCATTCTATTAAGCTATTTGTATTTTATATAATTTAAATAAAGGTTTAGAAAGTCTACTTAATCCCCATTTTTATCATGCTTTTATATAGAAAGTATTATTACATTTTAAGGTTTACCGCCCATTTTTTCTTTCAAGTCAACCAAAGTATAAAATTGTAATCTAGCTCCCCTTACTCAATTTTTAGTAGAAATTATATATTACTATGGTTCTTGTATCTATCTTTGTTCACTTCATTATCTAAAAAAAATAATTTTTAAAATCATAACCAATGTTATTATTATAAATTCCATACCCACGATTTTAAGCACGGCTTTCTTTAATTTCTTTGTTTTGTTGGGTGTTCCTGATAAATATTCCATAATTGGTAATGTGTTAAGTAGACAAAAAAGAATGTTTCATAATAATTAAACAACCTATTTGAACTTCTCCGACATGTGGAAGTTGGAGATTCTTGTTTAGATGGCTCTAGCGAGCCATAGTTGCGCAAGCTTTGATTCCCGTAGTCCCTGGGGTACAGATTCTATTGGCTTCTTTTAGAATGTTTACAGCGGCGTTGATATCGCGGTCATGGACTTGACCGCATTCGGGACAGGTTCCAGCTGCGAATATCCAAAGTTAAGTCTTCATGTTTATAGCCACAGTTATTACAAAGCTTGGAAGACGGGAAAAACCGGTCTACTTGTATAACTAATTTATCGTACCAGTCTGCTTTGTATTTAATCATGTCTACAATTTTTGACCATGAAATTTGACTGATGCTGTGGCTTAACCTCTTATTTTTAATCATATTTTTAGGTTGCAGTTTTTCCATGCCAATGAAATCAAAACGCTCCACAATCTCCGTGGACAACTTCTGATATTCATCATTTCGTATCAACAATCCTAGCATACAGTTTATTTAGCTTTTTAACATTCTTTTTGAAGTTTTCTGAATTTTTCTCTTTCCTTGACAAGCTTTTGTTTAATCTAGCTATCTTCTTCTCTATTTTAGTTAAGCGAGAGATTGGCTCTCTCTTCTCACCATCACTAAAAACCATTAAAGAAGATAATCCCAAATCAATACCAACACTATGTCCTGTTCGTGGTAATGGTATGATTGGTACATTTTTACAGTTTAATACTGCATACCATCTACCATTTTCGAATTTAACAGTAGCAGAAAGAATATTTCCTTTGATTATACGTTTATCCCGATACTTTACAAATCCAAATTTATTTAATCTTAATTTATTACCTTCAAATCGTATGCTATTGTTATTATTTTTCAATCTGATAGATTGTACTGGGTTTTTCCTACTCTTAAATTTTATATAACCGTTCTGTTTACTGAAAAACCGTTTAAAACTATTGTTGTAGATATCACAAGTAGACTGCAGACTTGTACTTTCACCATCCCTTAAAAAAGAAACATTTCTTTAAATGCCTTCAACCAATTATTGGTAGCTGTCCGACTAATCCGTGGCCTAAAATTATAAGGATTAATCACTGGATTATTAACCACACATCCATAAATAAGCTTATTATAGCCAAGTAACTCATTGAATACGAACCGATTATACCCAAAATTATCCCAAAATGCGTCCTGCAAAGACAGATTAGGATAAACCCTAACTTTAAAAGATTTTGTCACGAATTTCATTTCTTTTCTTTCACCATTCAAATTAACATTTTCTTTAATTTAATTGAATACCTTAATTCAATTACCTCTTCCAATGTTAAATTAAATTAATGAAAAACAACTAAGAATAATTTAACCAAGAGCAAATGGAAAGTAATAAAAGAAAAAACTTATACTAGTTCCATACTGAAATTCATCTATGACTTACAGAAGTCATAGTATTACTTTCAGATCAAAGATAAAATCAAATAGATGAAGCTTTGAACTTTAAAATCTCATAAGATAATTATCTGATGAGAACAATAATATCAGATGGATGAGATTTATACTAAGCTGAAAATTTATTGTTTTATAATAATAGGGAGAATTTAGATGGCAACCAAGGACATCCCCAAAGATTACGATCATAAAAAAGAAACAGAATGGCAGGACAGGTGGCAGAAGAGCAATTTATACAGATTCACCGGTGAAGGAACCAAGCCCAACTACATAATCGACACACCACCACCATATCCCACCGGCAGCATCCACATGGGTCATGTCTTGAACTGGCTCTACATGGACCTCATCGCCAGGTATAAGAGGATGCAGGGCTTCGATGTCATGTTCCCTCAGGGATGGGATTGCCACGGCCTCCCCACCGAAGTTAAAGTGGAGGAAACCCACTCAATCAAAAAGAACGACGTTCCCCGGGAGGAATTCCGGAGGATGTGCATCGACCTCACCCAGGGAAACATACAGATGATGAAAGCCCAGATGCTATCCTTGGGCTTCAGCCAGGACTGGTCACGGGAATTCGTGACCATGACCGACGAGTACAAGAGTAAAACCCAGTTATCATTCTTAAAAATGTATGATCAGGGCCTGATCTACCAGGCCGTTCACCCGGTGAACTGGTGTCCCCGTTGCGAGACGGCCATCGCCTTTGCCGAGGTGGAGTACCAGGAAAATGAAACCTTCCTAAACTACCTGGAGTTTCCCCAGGTGGATGGTGAAGGTAAAGTTCCCATAGCCACCACCCGGCCGGAATTACTCTCCGCCTGTGTGGCGGTTACCGTCCACCCCGATGATGAGAGGTACCAGGACTTAGCTGGGAAATTCGTGGAAGTGCCTATCTACGGCCGTAAAGTGAAGGTTATAACCGATGAGGATGTGGACCCGGAATTCGGTACCGGTGCAGTTATGATCTGTACCTTCGGTGATAAAACCGATGTTTCCTGGGTGAACCGTTACGGCTTAGATGTTATAGAGGCCATCGATGAGAAGGGTGTTATGAGGGAGGTGGCTGGTGATTATGCAGGCTGTACCATTGGAGAATGTAAGGAAAGTATCATCGCCGATTTGAAATCCCAGGGTGATCTCACCAAGCAGGAGAAGGTGGACCAGAATGTGGGTGTCTGCTGGAGGTGTAAAACACCCATCGAGATACTGGTCAAGCACCAGTGGTTTGTGGCGGTGAACCAGTTAACCGATATGATCGAAGACACGGCTAACCATATGGAATGGGCTCCAGAACATATGAAAACCAGGCTTATAAACTGGACGGGTTCCATGGACTGGGACTGGGTTATCTCCCGGCAGCGAATATTCGCCACTCCTATACCGGTGTGGGTCTGTGATGAATGCGGGAAAGTCAAATTACCTAACCCCGAGGATTTACCCATAGACCCCACTGTGGATAGTCCTAAAGAGAAGTGTGAATGCGGCAGTGACAAATTTACCGGGGAGACCGATGTCCTGGATACCTGGATGGATAGCTCCATCACCCCTATGGTCATAGCTGGCTGGCCAGATGAAGAGTTCCATAAACTGTATCCTTCCAGTTTAAGGCAGCAGGGCCATGACATCATCAGGACCTGGGCTTTCTACACCATCTTAAGGTGTAAAGCACTCACTGGGGAGGGACCTTTCAGTGAAGTGGTGGTCAACGGTATGGTCTTTGGAGATGACGGTCATAAGATGAGTAAATCCCGGGGAAACGTGATCTCACCAGAGGAAGTCCTGGATAAGTACGGTGCCGATGCCCTCCGTTTATGGGCGGCTAACAGTGTCCCGGGATCAGATGTTCCCTTCGCCTGGAAGGATGTTAAACACAGCTACAAGTTTCTCAGGAAATTTTGGAATGCCTTCCGGTTCATCAGCATACATATCGCTGATTTCCAGGTGGATGAAGAGGAAATCGACTTAAATCCCCTGGATAAATGGATCCTCTCCAAACTCAACCGACTGGTCCAGGATGTAACAGATGCCCTGGAGGGTTATAACTTCGCCCATGCCAAGTCTTCCATCCAGAGTTTTATCTGGAATGATTTCTGTGATGAATATATCGAGGCGGTTAAGTACCGTTTATACACCGAAAAGGAGTCAGATTCCCAGTTAGCGGCTAAGTACACCCTTAAAACAGTTATATCAACTTCCTTGAAGCTTTTATCCCCCTTTGTCCCCCATTTTACCGAGGAGATCAACCAGTATATCGATGGGGGTGGTGAAAGTGTCCATCTAAGTTCGTGGCCAGTGGCCAGTGGTGATCTAATCGACCTTTCTGCAGAAGGTGTGGGAGAGTTGGGAGTTGATGTTATAGGAGATATGAGAAGATTTAAATCTGCATCGGGAATGCCCCTTAACATACAGCTTAAAAGTACGTCCATTTATACTGAAGATGATGAGACTTATCATCATTTAATTGATCTTCTAGATGATATAAAGGGGACTATGAGGATCGAGGATTTGAAGGTCCTTAAGGGTCAACCACAAATTATGGAAAAAGTGGTGGAGATCATCCCCCAGATGAACAGGATAGGACCGGATTTCCGTAAGGACGCACCACAGATCCTGAAGTACATAGAGTCAACTGATCCCCAGGAGATCGCGGAGAAACTCGAAAGTGTTGGTGAAATCAGCGTAAATGATTTAAAGCTCACCCCAGAATATATAAAAACAAGGAAAGAAATTACCAGTATCACCGGGGAAAAGGTGGACATAATCCACAGGGACAACCTGGTAATTGAGATTATAAAATAAGTTATTAGAGTTTATAAGTGAAATAACTA
>MVQY01000095.1 GCA_002067325.1 Methanobacterium sp. PtaU1.Bin097 | reverse complement strand
TTTGAAGTTTTCCTCACTCATCTCCAGGATTTTATCCAGTTTACGGACAATCCCGTTTGGATCCAGGTCCACCGGTGGGATTACAAAGAATTCCATGAAATCCTTGACGGTAGCTTCTGGGTCTTTTGATGGATTACCCTTATCCCTTGAGATTTCTATCAATATCTTCTGGCCCTTCACCACCATGCTTTCTAATTCTGATACCGACCGGGTAACACTGGATATGATTCTTCTCCGGATGATTATAGGGAGAAATAGTACGAGCAGGATCAATACCAGTATGCCTATTATCTCGAAGGTGCTTAAACCAAATACCATTGTTTCTTCCTATTATTCATTTTTATAGGCATCTACCCTCTGTTTAATCCTTCTCAGGGTACCTTTCAGGGTGTGGGCTTCTCTCGCGGAGATGAAAGACCTTCCCAGTATCCTGCGAAACACGGTGGAGGCATTTCTACATTTATGGGGTGGATATCCCAGTTTATCTATGATCTGGTCCATGGTGTAGATTAAACTTTCTTTTTCAATCTTTGAAGCCAGTTCTGAGTCCTCCACATGGAAGGTAAGGTCCTTTTTAAATAATTCATAGAATATTATGGCGGCGGCATGGGTTACGTTCATTATGGGATACGCTTCATGGGTAGGTATAGATACCACCACGTCACATAGTTCAATTTCCTTGTTGGTTAGGCCGTTTCCTTCCCTACCAAAAATTATGGCGATATTCCCGTTGAAATTTACAGATTCCCGGAGCTGCTCTGGTTTCACGGCGATACGGGGAACGTTATGGCTCCCACCTGCTACCCCTGTGGTCCCTACCAGGAAATCTATTCCTTCAGAGTCTCTAAATTCCTCCAGTGAACTGTAGGTTTTCCTCTCCCGGATTATGTCCTTGGCATGCATTGCCTGGAACCAGGTCTCATTTTCTATCGAGCAGGGGTTGATGAGGACCAGTTTGGTTAGTCCGAAGTTTTTCATGGTCCGGGCTAAAAATCCAATGTTGCCTGGAGATTCAGGTTCTGTAAAAACAACGTAAATCATGGGAATCCACTTCATTCGACGGGAATCATAATATCCACTTTATTTGAACGTTCAATCTTTTCGGTAGGCCATCTGAAGTAATCTTAAGATATTAAGCACTTCCACATCCGATCCTTCCTTTACCAGGGAATCCCGTATATGGTACTCACAGAAGGGACAGATGGTTATCACCGCATCTGCATCGGTCTTCTTTATCATATCTACCTTTCTTTTACCCATTTTAGCGGCTAGTTCTGGCTTACCTGCGCGCACTCCACCACCGGAACCGCAACACCGGTTGGGCTCTTCCATTTCAACGAATTCCAGTCCCTTGATCTTACCTAGGATTTCCCGGGGTGTTTCCCGGATGCCCTGTCCCCTGGCAAGGTGGCAGGGGTCGTGATAGGTGACCCTCATATTCAGGGGCTCCATATCTTCGGTGTTCAGCTTATCTGCCAGGAACTCGCTTATCTCCACCACATTGAGGTTCACACCATATTGGGGGTAGTCGTTTTTAAGGGTGGCTCCGCATCCAGCACAAACCGTTAAGATGATGTCGTAATCCTTGAATACCTCTTCATTTTTCCTCACCAGTTCTTCTATGATATCGGTCTGTCCGGTCCGAATCATGGGGGAGCCGCAGCATACTTGATCTGTGGGTACCATTACATCTATCCCATGCTCCTTTAACACGTCCATGAGGGCCAGTCCCACATCAGGCAGCCGGTAGTCGATCATGCAACCGGTGAAGAAGGCGATTTTAGGTTTCTTTTCATCAGGTTTTACATGTTCTGATCCTTTTTCATCCCCTTCCTTTTCATCGGCTTGTTCACCCAGGAACTTGATCAAGCCATCACCCATCTCCCCCCCACCCAGGGGTTCCACTGATCGGCCGGTTTCCTTTATGAGCTTTTTAACTGTTTTATGGGGTGGTAGGGGACCGATACCTTCCTGACAGGAGATCTCCCTCAGTTTTTCGATAGCGCCGCCGAAGGTGTTTATCTCCTTGGGACAGACCTCCACACACCGGCCACAGGATGTGCAGCAGTATAATCCTTCATCAAACCCGGTCCGGGCACGGTCTCCACAGTCACGGGGGTCTAATGCGAATTTACTCAGGTAACGCATAAAATATGGCCCTGCGAATTCCTTGGTCTCTGCTATCACGGGGCAGGAGGATAGGCAGGACAGGCATTCGATGCAACTTCTAAGCTTCCTTGAATTCTCCAGTTCCTCGGGGTTAATCACCGCCGGGCACGTGTATACGTTACAGTCGTCGATGAACAGGTTTAATTCCTTAACCCGGCTGTCAACGGGGATCCGGTCAACTACCAGGTCCTTTATCACGTCAAAGTCCAGTGGTTCGATCAGGTCTCCGTTTTCTATCTCCACTTTACAGGCGAGTACAGTTTCTCCATTTACCTTCACGGCGCAGGAACCGCACTGACCAGCCCGGCAGGAGCACCGGTAACTGATTTGGGCGTTATATTCCTCATTAATACTATTTAAGGCATCTAAAACCTTCATCTTCTCCTTTTTATCGATCTGGTAGGTTTCAAGATGGGGTTTTTCATCCTTTCCAGGGTCGTATCGTGATATTTTTACTTCAATCATCATTTATCTTTCCATAAATAGGTTTTTGAATTTTAAAGATTTTTGAATTTAAGAGTACATCTAGCTTGATTATATTATTATTAAAATAAAATCTAGAAATCAGATAATAATTCATTTGTAGTATCAAATATTTATCTATTTATCCCGGGGTTTTTTGTTTAAAAAATTTAACTTTAAAAATACATATAAATTACCATGACTTCCTTTGATTTTTCCCCTGAACTGAACCGGTATCTGGAAAAAATCCAGGCGGAAACTGGCCGGGAGATCACCTTCCAGGAAAACACCAATCTGGGAATAAAGGGCATAACCGCCGCTTACCAGTACCATCCCCAGAAACTCATCATCATTTTGAACCCGGAATACCACCGGGCTAAGGAGGATGTGGAAAGATCCATAGCCCATGAAGCCACCCATGGATATATACTATATAAAATGGGCTTCTGCAGGTCAAAATATGGTGAGGGGGTTCCCAGTGACTATAAAAGGGACGTCCAGATCATATTTACCATCGTAGAGGACCTGGTGGTTAATAAAATAATCGCAGACCATGGATTTGCTCCATTCGGCCACGAATACCTCCCCACGTTAAGGAAGGAGATCAGGGTCGCCCAGGAGGGGGAAGAGGCAGGGGAAGCTTTCTACCACCAATTTACAGAGAACCTGCATAGGGAGGCCCTCTTGATGGTATCCCGGTACATCATAGCCTGGGGCTTTTTAAGATACTACACCCTTAAAAACGAGGAAGAAGAGTTAATCAGGGAGTTTACACAGGTATTTGGGAAGTACTACCCGGATTACTACCAGTACGCAGCCCAGGTGGTTGAAATAATCCAAGAAAAGGACATCTTTAAAAGCGATGACGAATGTCGGGCTATACAGGAAATACTCCGGCTATTCAAGATGGATGCAAATGTGGAACTGGTGAAAACTAACCAATCCCAACGTATTCCTTCACTTTAAGCCAGTAAATAAATAGTTCATCCTCTAATTCTTTATATTCCGGAAATTCACATGATATTATATTCCAGAATTTTCTATTATGGCTCATCTCTATCAGGTGGCTTAATTCATGGAATACTATGTACTCTATTAGATTGGCTGGGAGATATTTCAGGTACTGATTGAAATTTACCTTCCCATTACTGCTGCAGCTACCCCACCGGGACTTCATCCTGCGGAACTTGATCTCCTCTACCTTAACATCCAGCTTCCGGGAGTATTTCTCCACTGTCTGGTGGATTATCTCCTTAAATTCCCTATCAGTACGTTTTAGATATAATTTCCTGTTTTTAGATTCCATCTGGGACTGTTTTACCTGGGATATTTTGTTATAAATCCATTTTTCATGTTTCCTGATTAGTTCCTGGGCACCGTCATAACCTTCTGGGAGAATAACATATAGAACATCTGTTTTAATCTCTAAACGGGGATATTTAACCTTACGATGACTGACCACGTAGTCCACATGTAAATCTTCGATCTTCAGTCGGTTTTTGGGTTTCATTTTTCCTCAAAATTTATTTTACAAACGAAATAATCTAAATAATAGGATGGGTAATTTAGTATAAGATCAAGATATCTTATTAAAAACCGATCCCTAAATATTCTAATTGAAATATAACTAAATATCCTAATTGAAATATTAATATTGAAATCTGGGAAGTTTATATTCTAAGAAGTATTCAAATTAAAAGATTAGAAATTTTTTAATTCAGAGTTTCTAGGAGATATTACATGAACATCAAAGACATTTTAACCGCTCCAGAAGATGAGAAATTATTTTTACTGGGTAACGAAGCTGCAGTTCGAGGAGCACTGGAGTCCGGGGTATCCGTGGCATCCACCTATCCCGGGACGCCTTCCTCTGAAATTGGAGATATCTTCTCCAAGATAGCCAAGGACGCTGGTATCTACTTCGAGTTTTCCACCAACGAGAAGGTGGCTTTAGAGTTAGCGGCAGCTGCCTCTGCTTCGGGACTTCGAACCTTCACCTTCATGAAGCATGTGGGGGTAAACGTGGCATCCGACTCCCTGATGAGCGTGGTCTACTCCGGAGTAAACGGGGGAATGATCATACTATCCGCGGATGATCCCTCTATTTTCTCATCCCAGAACGAACAGGACAACAGACATTACGCCCGCCTGGCCAACATCCCCATGCTAGAGCCTTCCAACCCCCAGGAAGTTAAGGATTTAATTAAATTTGGATATGAGGTATCGGAGGAGTACCAAATACCGATTCTGATGCGTACTACTACCAGAATATCCCATATGAGGGGAATTGTGGAAGTAAACTCACTGGATAAGGAGGAAAGAATGGGATTTTTCCATAAAGACCCGAAAAGGTTCGTCCCGGTTCCGGAGGTTGCCCTGGTGAACCACAGAAAACTGGTGGAAAAAATAGGTAAACTTCAGGAAAAAGTAGATAACTCTCCTTTAAACAAAGTATTCGGTGATAAAACTGAATTAGGAGTGATCACATCAGGAAGCGCCTTCAATTATGTTATGGATGTGGTGGGAGAAGGTGATCTCCCTGTAAAAGTTCTTAAGTTAACATTTACTTATCCATTCCCAGAAGAAACAGTACTGAAATTCATCCAGAGTGTTGATAAAGTACTGGTGGTGGAGGAAGTTGACCCGGTGATGGAGAAGGATGTACTGGCTGTGCTGGGTAAAAATGGTATCATTAAGAAGGTTCATGGGAAATTGGACGGAACACTACCTTTGATCTATGAATTTAACCCAGAGATTGTACGTAATGGTATAAATAAGGTTTTAGGGAATGGTTTAGGTGTTGAACTTAAAAAAGGTGAGGAAAAAGAAACCATTCCCCTTCCCAAGAGACCACCCACCTTATGCCCAGGATGTCCCCACCGTGCCATCTACTACGCCGTCAAAAAGAGTATCGGGGATTTAAATCTGAAAGACGTTATCTTCCCCACGGATATCGGGTGCTACACCCTGGGAATTGAGGCACCATACGAGGCTGGTGACTACCTCCTCTCCATGGGTTCTTCCATTGGAACGGGCTGCGGCTTTTCCAAGGCCACCAAACAGAAAGTGGTGAGCTTCATAGGGGATTCCACATTCTTCCACGCGGGAATACCTCCCCTGATAAATGCCGTTCACAACAAGGACAACTTCACAGTGGTGATACTGGACAACCGGACCACCGCCATGACTGGCGGCCAGCCACACCCTGGTCTGCCCCGGGATGGCATGGGAGATCCCGCCCCGGAGATATCCATCGAGGAAATTGTTAAAGCAGCGGGTGCGGGTTTCATAGAAACCACCAATCCATTGAATCTGAAAAAATCAGAAGAGGTTTTCAGACGGGCCCTCCAATATCCAGGCGTTTCAGTGGTGATATCTAAGTATCCATGTATGCTGATTAAAATCAGGGGTAAGAAGAAGAAATTCATAGTGGAAATCAAGGAGAACTGTGATAACTGCATGGTTTGTCTGGAAGATCTAAGCTGTCCTGCTATTTACCTGGCAGAGGATGGTTCCATAAATATAGACGCCCAGCTCTGTAATAACTGCAGCATGTGCATACAGGCCTGTCCAGAGAAGGCTATTGGTGTCAAGAAAAAATAATAAAAATATATATTAGTAATTGCTATCATTCTTTATTGAAAAATCGCCAAACATCATTATGGAGAAAAATTTGCTAACATCATTAGGGGAGAAAATTCATGAAAACGTACAACATTTACATCTGCGGTGTAGGTGGACAGGGAATAATAAAGACCTCCATCGTAATGGGCGAAGCAGCCATGAAAATGGGAAACCCAGTGGTGATGAGTGAGATACACGGCATGGCTCAGAGAGGGGGGGTGGTATCCACCGAGTTAAAGATAGGCCACTCCCGGAGCCCACTTATCGGATATGGTGAGGCAGACCTTATTCTGGCCTTCGAACCACTGGAGGCGCTTAGATCCATAGATAAAATAGGAGAAGGGGGATGTGTGGTTACCAACACCGCACCCATCATGCCCTTCAACATAAACACCAGTAAAAACCCTTATCCCAGGATGGACTTTATTTTAAAGGAGCTTGAATCCAGATCAAGCAAATTATACGCCCTTAACGCCCTGGATATTGCAAAAGAAGCGGGACACATATTATCCCTTAACATGGTGATGCTGGGAGGTGCAGCGGCAGTGCCAGACTTCCCGGTGGATAAAACATCAATACAGGAATCAATGAAGGATAATTTACCAGCAAAATCATTGGAAATTAATTACAAAGCTTTCAATAGAGGATTTGATATCGTAAATTCTAAATAGAAGGTATCTATTGTAAATAGAGATTTCAATAATTTTAAAGGAATTTATAATTCCTGGCATGGAGAATGAGTAGATGAAGAAACTGCTATGGTGGCTGATCGCAGGATCATCGGGGGGGCCTAATCGGGCCAAGATTATCATGAAATTAAAGGAGAGACCCTATAATGCCCACCAACTAGCTGAAGAACTGGATCTGAATTATAAAACAGTCCGGCATCATCTGAAGGTTCTACAGGAAAATAACGTGATAACATCCAGTGGAAAACAGAAGTATGGGGAGTTATATTTCCTATCCGATAAGATGACTGATAATTATGATGTATTTAGTGAAATTTGGGAAACGTTAAAAAAATAGTAGATTATTTAAGGGAGAGAGGTTAAAAAAAATGGCTGTGATAGAAAATGTAACGCTAGCTTACATTGCAATGTCGATAGGAGTAATTAACGTCTGTCTGATGATGGGGTTACTTAATTCTTACTTGAAAACCTATAATGAAATAAAATCTGGTTTCACCATTGGTCTTATATATTTTACATCCCTTATACTCATCCAGAATATTTTCACCACCTTATACCTGGCTATTCAAGTAATTGTACCCGCTCCAGAGTTGCTAATATCTGAAATTCACGAACCAATCAAACCATTACTGTTCATCAACATGATCCAGCTGGTGGCCCTGATTGTACTCTACAGAATTACCCGGAAGTAGCTTGGTAATTAGGTGGAAAGTTGGAAGAAATTGATGTGAGAAGTGGGCATAAATATTTAAATTAATTTTTCATTTATATACAGTTATGTCATTTTTCACCTTAATGATAAAAAACCCGTTCAGGAACAGAACCAGGGCAACACTGGCTATTATTGGAATTGCCATAGGGATAGCAACCATCGTAGCGTTAGGCATGGTTACAGGCGGCCTTCAGAGTTCTACCCAGAGCACCCTCAAAGCAGGATCCGCTGAAATTACCGTGACCAAAATTGGCTCTGGTAACTTTGGATCTAGTGGAGGGGTCCTGGATGAAAGTCTGGTAACCGATCTGAAAAATACGAACGGAGTCAAGGATACGGCAGGTATCTTGAGGGTTAATTCTAATGTTTCTACTTCTTCTGGAGGCTCGGGGTTCGGTTCCATGGGCGGATTTTTAGTTAACGGAATTGACAGCAGCAAATTAGCTCTGGTAGGTATCGATAGTGTTAATGGCACCATATTCACTAACGGGAGTTCAAATGAGATAATTATCGGTAAAACCGTTGCACAAAATCTTAACAAGACTGTGGGCAGTACAATAGATATATATGGAACTGAATTTGAAGTTACCGGGATTTTTGAGTCAGGAAATTTCATATATGACACCGGGGCATTTACCTCACTATCCACCCTCCAAAATCTGACCAATAACACAGGTAAAGTCAGCTATATACAGGTAAAGGTCAACGATAATGCAAACGCCTCTCAGGTGAGTAAAACAATCCAGGATGAACGTCCTAACGATCTATCCGCAACCACGGCCGTAGATCAGGCTAACCGGATAAATCAGAGCTTGGGAATGATAGACACAGCTTCATGGGCCATATCGCTCCTGGCAATAGTGATCGGTGGTGTGGGAGTTATCAACACCATGATCATGTCCGTC
Source organism: Methanobacterium sp. PtaU1.Bin097 (assembly GCA_002067325.1). Lineage (GTDB taxonomy): Archaea > Methanobacteriota > Methanobacteria > Methanobacteriales > Methanobacteriaceae > Methanobacterium_A. The sequence goes on along the minus strand of MVQY01000095.1, from coordinate 10,378 downwards.
TTTGAGAGAACACGAGAAATAGGTGTACTGAAAGCTGTGGGGTGGAAAGACAGAAGGATACTGGGAATGATCCTGGGTGAATCCATCATACTTACTTTAGTAGCTGCGGTAGTGGGTATAATATTAGGTATAGTGGCGGTGGAAATAATATTCAAATTATTTATAACTTCCCAATCCTTTGAAGCTGTACTTACCATGGATACATTATTAAAGGCCTTTGGTGTGGCTTTACTGGTGGGTATAGTAGGTGGATTGTATCCTGCTTATCGCGCATCAAGACTGGCACCAACCGAGGCGTTACGCTATGAATAAAAACATAGAGGAAATTTTATGACCGAAGAGAACGTCATTGAAATACATAATCTCCAGAAAACCTATGACAAAGGGAAAATCAAGGCCTTAAATGGCATAGACCTGGAGATTAAGAAGGGAGAGTTCATATCCATAATGGGGCCATCTGGTTCTGGTAAATCCACCCTCTTGAATATGATAGGGGCCCTGGACCGGGCGGAAGAAGGCACCATTAAAGTGGCAGGTATAGACCTAATGAAGACCAGGGATTTAAGTGAATTCCGTTCCCAGGAGATCGGCTTCGTATTCCAGATGCACAACCTGGTACCCAACCTTAGTGTTCTGGAGAACGTGGAGATACCCATGTACGAAACCAGGGTGAAAAGTGAGGAAATGCGTAGAAGGGCATTGGAACTCCTGGAAGCGGTAGGACTTAAAGATAAGGCAGATAAAAATCCCACTAAACTCTCTGGCGGTGAAAGACAGAGGGTGGCTATTGCCAGGGCACTGGTAAACCACCCCTCCATAATCCTGGCCGATGAACCAACCGGGGCGTTGGATTCCAAAACCGGGGATGTTATACTGAATTTACTCAAAAGTTTACACAGTAAAGAACAAGTAACCCTGGTAATGGTCACCCATGAACCCTACGTGGCTGAAATGGCCGATCGGATATTACACGTACTCGACGGTAAGATTAACAATTCAAGTTAATCACTAGTGGATTATTGGGAGGTTGTTTATTTTCCTCCTCCATTTTAGATAAAAACCCTATAATTAATTTTTATTTATAGAAAAAATAATTCTGTAATAAAAAAAATTTATTAAAAAAAAATTAGGACATTACCAGTTATATACTTCTTCTGGTGGAATTATCACGGCTCCACCCTCATTCAGGGCCCGGATACCTCCATCAACATCTTCGGGATGCAGTAAAACAATGGCTCTTTGTTCTTTTTCATCCACAAAGGCATACAGGTAGTCCAGATTAATATTTGCTTCATCCAGGAATTTCAATATGGCATTTAATCCGCCGGGCTTATCAGACATCTCCACTGCAATAACGTCCCCTACTTTAACCAGAAAATTGTTTTCTTCCAGTACCTCGGTTGCCTTTTCAGGTACTGGGACTATCAGTCTTAATATGCCGAAATCTGAAACATCGGCTATGGACATTGCCCGTATGTTAATATCGTTGTTGGCCAGGACATCCAGGGCTTTCCTCATCCTGCCCTTCTTATTTTCTAGAAATATAGAGAGTTGTTTTATTTTCACTTATAAGTCCCCCTTTATGAGTCTCCTTTTTTTTTAATCGTCGAATTCCATCTTTAATATCTTTTAAAATCATCCTCTTATAAACTCAATCAAATTTCCTCTTATCAATAACCCTTATGGCTTTTCCTTCGCTTCTGGGAAGTGTTTTGGGCTCAACCAGGGTTACATCAACCCTTATACCTATTTCATTGTGTATCTGGTTTTCAATTTTCCTCTTAATACCCACCAGTTCCTTTACCTCGTCTGAGAAGAGACTTGGTGATGCTTCCACCTGCACTTCCAGCTCATCAAGGTGCTGCGGTCTGGTTACGATGATCTGATAGTGTGGTTCCAGTCCATCAATCTTCAAGAGGGCCTTCTCGATCTGTGAGGGGAAGACGGCCACTCCTTTAACTTTAAGCATGTCATCGGTTCTTCCAGTTATGCGGTCCATTTTGATGAAGGTCCGGCCACAGGAACATTCCGTCCTTCTCAGTACAGTGACGTCCTTGGTCCGGAAACGGATTATGGGCATGCCCTCCCTGGTGAGGTTGGTTAAAACCAGTTCACCCTTCTCACCTTCAGGAAGGGGGTTCAGTGTTTCTGAATCTATTATTTCCGGATAGAAATGGTCTTCCATGATGTGCAGGCCGTCCTGTGCTTCACATTCCAGGGCAATTCCCGGGCCCATTATCTCGGTTAATCCGTAGATGTTAAATGCCGGGACACCATACCTCTTCTCTATCTCTTTTCTCATTCCTTCGGTCCACATCTCTGCACCGAAGCCTATTGATTTGAGTTTAAGGTTATCCTGGTTGAGACCTTCTTCTTGGGCCACTTCTGCCAGGTAGAGTCCGTAGGACGGGGTGAAAATAAGTACGTTGCTCCCGAAATCTTCCAATATCTCGATTTGCCTCTTGGTCTGGCCGGTGGAGATGGGAATAACCGTGGCCCCTATCTTCTGGGCTCCGTAGTGTACTCCGAACCCACCAGTAAAGAGTCCGTACCCATGGGTGTTCTGTATTATATCGTCTTCAGTGAGTCCAAACATGGTCAGACCCCGGGCCATAACCTCAGACCAGATTTCAATATCTTTCCTGGTGTATCCGGAGACTGTTGGTTTACCCGTGGTTCCAGATGAAGTGTGAAGTTCCACGATCTTTTTAGGTGAAACAGCGAACATCCCAAAGGGATAGGCCGCCCGCAGGTCATCTTTGGTGGTTAAGGGGAGTTTTTGAATATCTTCCAGGGTTTTTATATCCTCTGGTTTGACACCTGCATCATCAAAACGCTTTCTATAAAAGGGCACATTTTCATAGGCCTTTTTTACCACTTCCTGCAACCTCTCTAACTGTAATTCTTCTCTTTTTAGAGGTGGCATACATTCTTCTTCTTCATTCCAAAACATCTAATATCTCCCTCAAAGTCTTAATCAAAGTTTTTTTTAGTGTCAGTGTATGATATGGAAACTGTTGATCACCAGGTCCATCTCGTCCTTGTAATCCAGAGGTGACGAGTCAAATATGAACATCACGAAATAAATGGTGGTGTTTTTGGATACAGCTACTCCTCTGGCGTTAAATGTGGTGTTGTTCACCTTATGAGCGAATTCAATGTTGTAACCCGTTGAATTGTCTATGGTTATGTTGCCTTCATAGGTGATAGCACCTGTCTGCATGATGTTCTCCCGCCACTGGGACATCCTATCCTGGAAGGTGAGGTTTCCCAGGTCTTCGTTCATCACCACGAAGCTGTTATTTTCATTTTTGGCAACAGTGACCACTACCGGTGCTTTGGTTCCATTGGTCACATTCCATCCTTCCGGATAATCGAATGATATCAGACCATTTTCAAAATGGTTCACAGGGGGAGAGGTTATATTGGTAGTGTTGTTGGTTACATTATGGGTGGCATTGAAACTGTTTATAGCCAGCAACCCTACCACACAGATAAAAATGATAAGTAATACGCCTAATACAATTCTTTTATCTTTAATGCCGGGGATTTTCTGCAGTTTATCGGAAAGTAATGATAATTCATCTCTATCATGGGATTTCCCCAGTATAGAAGGGTGATCTTTCTGGGGTTTGCCTAAGCCTTTTCTCTTAGCTGGGCTTAAGCCGTTTCCCTTATCTTTGCCTAAGCTTTTCCCGGTAACTAAACTCTTTCCTTTACCTTTATCTAAGCCTTTTCCATTACTTGGGCGGCCTAAACTTCTTGCCTTACCTTTATTTAAGCCTTTCCCGGTAACTAAAGCCCTTCCCTTACCAGTGATCTTATCCTTATTTCTATCCTTGATGGTGATGGCTTTGTCCTTTAAATCTTTTAAATCGTCCAGGTCTATTATTTTTGATTTACGGGAATCATTCTTCCCCAGTTTTCGTGGGCCGTTATTCAAAGTTACACACCAGAGTTTCTAATTCTAAATTTAATATATCGATTGATCTAATATAACCTTTTTAAATATAAGTAGAGAAGAGTTGTTTACATAAGTGATATCTTTTAAATAAATATTTTTTTGAATTAATTGTTATTATAAGCTATTTATATTTAATAACCTTCAATATTATCATAAAATTAGCTGGAAAAGTAGTGATTTTATGGATATAATAATATTGAGTATAATTGTTGTGATATTTCTCCTGATTAACGGTTATGTAGGTTATGTTGCCTGGCGTAGAACAAAGAACGCTGATGATTATCTGGTTGCCGGGAGGAAAACGCATCCCTTTATCATGGCTTTAAGTTATGGGGCTACATTCATCAGTACCGCTGCGATCGTAGGGTTTGGAGGAGTAGCAGCTAACTATGGAATGGGAATCCTATGGCTGGTCTTTTTAAACATTTTTGTAGGGATATTCATTGCCTTCGTCTTTTTCGGAAAACGAACACGGAAAATGGGACACAACTTGGGAGCCCTAACATTCCCTGAATTTTTATCCAAACGATTCAACAGCAGGTTTATACAGTACTTTTCAGGTGCAGTTATTTTCATTGGAATGCCCCTCTATGCCTCGGCAGTACTTATTGGAATGGCTAGATTCGTGGAGACCAGCCTGCAAATTGATTACAACATTGCCCTGGTGGTAATGGCCGTCATCGTTGCAGTGTATGTTATTTTTGGTGGAATTAAAGGTGTGATGTATACAGACGCCCTACAGGGGAGTATAATGTTCTTTGGGATGATCTTCTTAATGGTCGCCATTTACTGGATTTTAGGGGGTGTAACCGATGCAAACCAGGCCTTAACCAACCTTGTGAATATAGTACCTGCTAATGCCACAGCAGTGGCCACGGCTACAGGATTCACTGGATGGACATCCATGCCTGCACTGGAAAGTCCTTTCTGGTGGACTTTGGTCTCCAGTCTTATCCTGGGGGTGGGTATTGGAGTTCTCTCCCAGCCCCAGCTGGTGGTACGGTTTATGACGGTTCGATCCAACAAGGAATTGAATCGAGGAGTGTTAATCGGTGGTTTATTCATCTTCGTAATCACATTCGGAGCTTACGTGGTAGGTTCACTTTCCAACGTCTACTTCTTCCAAACAACCGGCCAGACTGCGGTTCAGGCAGCAGGCGGAAATCTTGATAAGGTCATACCCACATTTATCACCGCAGCAATGCCTTTGTGGTTTACATACCTGTTTATGGTAACCCTTCTATCTGCAGCCATGTCCACCCTATCGGCACAGTTCCATGTGCAGGGGACTGCCCTGGGAAGGGATATCTATGAAACAATCCGCCGAAAGACAGGAGGATCTTCTGTGAGAGTGGCCAGAATTGGAATACTGGTTGCAGTTTTAATTGCACTGGTTATGGGATACATCCTACCGGCGAGTATCGTAGCTGTCGGAACATCCCTGTGGTTTGGTATAACTGCAGCGGCGTTTCTATCCATATACACAGCCGCCTTATATTGGAGAAGGGCCACAAAAGAAGGTGCAATCGCAGGAGTTGTCTCTGGATCTGTGGTCAGTCTACTATGGCTGCTTTTAGGATTTAAAAAATCCGCGGAAGCTTTGGGAATCTCCCAAGCATTAGTGGGACAGTCTACCATTATAACCACGGCACCCTGGCCCACCGTGGATCCATTAGTGATAGCGCTTCCAGTGGCCGTTGTGGTTACCATCATCGTTTCTTACCTCACCAAACCTCCGGAAAAGGAATTTCTGGACAGGTGCTTCGAGGGAGTTGATGGGGGCAAGGGGAAATAGAAATAGCCGATATGAAACTCAAAAAATATATTTACCGGAAGAATAAGGTTGAAAACTGGACTGAAGTATTCCAGAATCCCTGCCAGGTAACAGTTCGAAGTTTCCAGACCGGAACAGTGAAGATAAACAGAAAGGGAACTTTAAATCCTGACCATCCCCTGGCAGGAGATGTCCAGGAAGAGGAATTAGAGGTTCCTATACTGGTCTACTGGGTGCGCCATAAGGAAAAGGGTGATATTCTTTTAGATGCCGGGCTCGATGCTTCTTATATTACGGATCCCTACGGTGGATTAGAAGGATCCTCAGTTGACGAGTTTAAACTAGGTGAACATAAAAATATCGCATATCATATCCAAGATCATGGTATTGAACTTAAAACAGTTTTTTTAAGCCACCTACATGCGGATCATGCTGCAGGTGTAAGAGAACTGCCCAGAGACATCCCTTATATCATCTCTAAGGGAGAATATGATGAATATCAACCTGAAGTACATGGAGATTTCCTGGAAGGACTGGAAGAACTATATGAAATAGACTTTTCCCAGGCCACAAAAATACCTCCCATAGGTTCCAGTATAGATATTCTAGGCGACGGATCTCTTTGGACTATTTGGACACCGGGACACACCCCCGGACACATGTCATTCCTGGTTAATGGAATGGAAGGTCCAGTTTTACTCACCATGGACGCGGCCTTCATCCATGAGAACCTAGAAACAGGAGTGGCACCTGGTGATTATACCTGGAATGTGGAGATGGCACAGGAAACCCTGGAGAAGATAATTGAATTTTTAAGGGAATATCCGCAGGTTAGGGTGGGCCCTGGTCATGGGACTTTGAAATTAAGTATTTAAGCTTTTTTTGCATGAATATTTTTGTTAAAAAACCACGAACATTATAACCAAATAAGGTAAATTGCTTAAATTTTTTTATTTCGATATTGGTATTGCCTCTGATTTTAACTTCTTGAAATCTCCTTTATCTCCATATTGACAAAGGGTTACAAAAGCGGTGTTAGTATCTTTGTTAATTGGTGGTGAGACTACTACAAAGGTCTTTGTACATTTATTTTTATCTATCCAGGTACCGGAGTTAACGTAGACCTGTTTTTTTCCTTCTTTATTTTTAGTGGTTATAACTCTTGCCTCATGGGTATGCCCGAATATCACTATTTTCTTATCAGAATCAGGGTTTTCAAAAAATTGAATCCGGGATTGATCATCCAGATGACTGGCCAAAGCTGCTTTCAGTATTGCTTCTTCCAAGGGGATTTTTACAGGAACAAGATTATTATCCTGCCTTTCATCCCAGTTTTCAATAATCCCATTATGCAATTTAACATCAATATAGCCAGTTTCAGGATCCTGGTAGGGTAAAAAATCATTTATGGAATGAAGATCGGTTAATCCATCTAGACCTGTGTTTATAACCTTTTTTCTAATTCCTTCTTTCACTGGGAATTCAGTGATCAGCTCCTTCCACACGTTCCAGTAAAGGAAATAGCCCAATTGCTCTGCTCCCAGTTCATTTTTATAGACTACAGGTAGTTTAACATTGTTTTCACGGCGGCCTTCTATTACTGAGCTGGTGGCCATCCTGGTGAAAAAATATCCTGGTGGTAGTATGGATTCGGTGTGGGTTATCGGCCGGTTAGAGAAATCGGGTGCGCAGAAGAAATTATAACGGTGCCCGTGTTCGATGATTAACTCGGGAAAATCTGGGGGTACGTAAGCTCCTAATCCTTTAACATCACGTGCTTCAGATATTCCGGGCAGTATACTTTGAATATCACCTGAATTTATTAGGATGTCATGATTTCCCGGTACATAGGTCACTTCAATGTTTCCATCTTTTATTATATCATTAAATGCATCAAATATAGATTTATTATTTTCAGCCACAACTTTCACGAAATCACGTTGCGTTTTCCCATTGAATGTATCAACCTGCATTGGAACGAACCATTCATCAATCAAATCACCAGCTATAACCAGTTCTTTAACTTCAGATGAGTATCGAACCTGTTTTAAAAAATTGACCAATGCATCACGGTTCTGTTTAGTTTCCGTATAAGTGTCATCTGCACCCAAGTGGAGGTCGCTTATAATCAGTATTAACGATCTTTCATCATTTAAATCGGGAATACCTTCTTTCACATCTTCGTTTAATTTTAGCTCAACGTAGTTTAAAGAATCGACAACTGTCGGATCTTCTTTTTCATGCGAATGAGTAATATTTGATTCAACAGTAAAAGTTTTTTGGAGCGATTTTTTAGAAGCCATATTAGTACCTTCTTTAATCTAATTTAATAGCTTTTGTTATTATAAAAATAATTATTCCTAACTAGTTACCAGGTAAGTGTCCGAATGTAGAACATCTACTTCAATATTTTTTCCATGGATTTTCCCTTTAATCTGCTTTTCAAGTTTTTCAATAGGAGGAAGTGGTCCATTTCCTATAATCGTCACCATTACATTATTATTTAGTGATTGGATATCAACTGATTCCAGTTCATATCCACTGCCCTCCAACCAATTGACGGAAGCATCGGTTACGGTTTGAGTTACGAGGTTATCCATGGTGACATTGTATCCGTTATAGCTTAATGGGATGATAATTATGATCAAACAGATTAAAACAAGAATTATACTCTCTTTTCTGGCGCTTGGAGATTTTTCTAAGAAAGTTTCCCGTGAGTAGCCCATAATTCCAAAAAGGGGCAGCTCCAGTAATAACTATGGCTAAATAATTGGTCATAAAAAGTAGAAAACTTCCCAGAGCTAGGGAGTAGTTGAATGTAGCAAGGAGAACCCCCACATTAGCCAGGGGGGGGACAAGAGAGATGGCAATGGCTACTCCTGGCAACGTATCTGACACATCACTACGAGACATGGCGAATGCACCTGCAAGCCCAGTAAACAGGGCTATTAAGAGATCTATAATACCAGGTGACGTTCTAACCATGATCTGGTTTATATTATTGGGTTGGATGGCCCCGGATAGTGGTAATGTTAAAAAAAACGCTACTACAATGGCAGTGACTATTCCACCCATACTTAAAAGCAACGAGTTCTTCATAGCTGGACTGTCACCGGCACTTATACTATAAGCAAGCCCCATAATTGGTAACATTAGGGGTGCGATAATCATGGCCCCTATGATCACTGCTACAGAATCTCCGATAAGACCGTAAGTAGCAATGGCTGAAGAAAAGATCAACAGGACAAAAAATTTTACCAACTTATTTTTCACATCAGAACCTTCATTACAATATAAGGTCCCGTATCCGGTTTACTTTCTCTTTGTCAACCGGACCATCATGAATAAGGTTTCCAATAGAATTCCACATTTTACTCCCCTTTTAATACATATGTTTTTTTTGCCCCATATTCGTTCTTAAATACTTTAAAAGGATTAAAACTCTACTAAAGTTTCATATCTAAGCTATATATATTTTGTGACTGGAGATAATTAAGTATAAATGAAAAAATAAATTTTAATTTTTATTCAAGTGAATAGGAACACCTTTATCGAGAGTTATGGCGAACCACATGATTGGAGTTTAAAACGAACCATTGAAGTTGGATAACCCATACCTGAAAAGGATTATTCCATGAGTATAAGGTTGCACCGTTTTGATTTCTGCTAATAGGGTACTTTCATTTTTGGGGGTTAAATTTTGGTCGGACTCGTAGGTTTCAAGTCCGGCTACGATTTTCCCTGGGAAAATGATATTATAGATATTATAAAATTTAACCCAGTTTGTTAAATCGATTATATCCTTATCATAGTCGGCTATGTAGAGCATGGGGACCATATGGTCGCATAATGGTGCAATTAAGTAGTAGTACTGGTTACCGTCCCAACCGTCTGGTTTAACGCAAAGAGAGAAGGTTACTCCCTGGGTAGCCTCTCTCATAGCTTTAATTTCAGGAATAGAAGCAGGCATATCGTAGGTTTCCACATCCAACAGAACTCCTATTTTCATTTGAGCGACCTGTGAGGCGTAATTGAACCCGGGAAATACCCAGGCGTTGGTCCTGATTCCCACATTGTCAGCTTTTGTTTTGGCTTCTGATAATACAGGTAAATAATTATCATTCGATACTAAGACATAGATATCTGTAATTCCCGCGTTTTTCAGGTCCTGGAAATTGATTTCTGATAGGGGTGTGACGCTAGGGTTTATGTAATAGCCCATGATATAACCATCCAAAAACGAATCGAAATCCCCTGTTACAGCTACACACCCGGGATTTAAACTTAATACCAGAGTAAATAGTATTATAAATGATGATATCCATTTGTAATTAATTTAAACGCCTCCAAAGTAAGGTACGATCGAAGTATATGTTTAAATTCAGCCACTTTGTGTTTCATGTAATGTTTTAGCACTTTATGTTCCATATTGTAAATTGTGTTCCAATATTTTGTGTTTCCATAGTATAAGTTGTGTTCCAATATTTTGTGTTTCCATAGTATAAGTTGTGTTCCAATATTTTGTGTTTCCATAGTATAAATTGTGTTCCAATATTTTGTATTCTATAGTATAATGTTTAACTCAACACTTCATCCAGCCAGCCAAAGATAAATCCATTCATCAAGGCCATATTGGAAAC
>MVQY01000094.1 GCA_002067325.1 Methanobacterium sp. PtaU1.Bin097 | reverse complement strand
GTGCTTGGTTTCACGTTTTGATATATAATCAGTTGTTCCCTGGTAAAAGTACAGTTGTATATATTTTATATATTAAAATAGGGTCTTAAGAATCGAAAGATTTATTAATAATGGGATATAATATTCTATTGGTTGATAAAAATGAATATCCCATTAAATCCAGATTCAAAAGACCCCATATGGGTGTTGTTTGGCAAAGTAATTAAACTTATCGATAGTAGAAATTTTCAGCAGGAATTGGCTCGAAACGGGCTGCAGAGTATAGGAAGATATCAAACTATGCTAAAAATAGTTTTATTAGCTTCATATTTTAATTTAGAAGTGTCACATGTTCATTTGGAGGTAGAAAACCGGGAAAAGCTTCGGAAATTTTTAAATATTGATAACCTTTTAACTTTAAAACAAATAAGAGAGGTTTATTCACGAAAATATGAGCAAAAATACTTGGAACTAGCACTTAAAACATTAAATAAATTAGAATTCAAAAAAATAAGAAATCTTAAAACTATTTTAGTCGATTCAACCGCTTTAATTATTGATTTGAAGTTCAATGGTAAATATATTTCAAAGCAAACCTGCCTAGATAAAGACTACAAAAGAAGCTTTTCTACCTCTAAAGGCCATTATACTGGCTTCAAGATGACATTAGCAGTCGAACATGAAACATTAAGACCGTTAGCCATATTAATATATCCTGGTTCACCAAATGATACTAAAATATTTGATGAAATGATGTTTGAACTGAAAAGAAGAAGATTACTAAGAAAAGGACAACTAGTAATTACTGATAAAGGATTTTACAGTGCATGCAATTATCTAATTGGGATAAACAAATATAAAATAGTTCCTTTAATATTCCCAAAGAAAAAACCAACCCTAGAAGTGTTAAAAGACAAAATAACAAATCCATTAGATTATTTCGATTATAAAAACAAGTCAGGAACAATATACCAGCAATTAAGAGAACGATTATTCGAATTACTACCCAAATGGGAGGACTTCCGCCGAACACGATGGAAAATCGAAAAAGTATTCCAATTCCTCAAAGAAAACCTCGGCATAGGCCATATACACGCATACACCAAAAGATCAGTCTACAAAAAAGCCTACCTAAACGTACTTTTACTAGGAATACTAATATCCCACGGCCAAAACCAAATCCAAGAAATCTACACACTACAAAATTTCACCTAAAACAGACACCCTGATTCTTATATTCACCGGCCTGAATGGCCTTATTTCAAGATTATAACCGTCGAATAATATTTTAAAGGAAAAAGCAATCACTTTAACTCCTTCCTGATAAGCCTGAGCCAGAGCAGTTGAAAAATCTAAGTCCATCTCCCAGTTGGGTGAAAATACCAGGGCATCCTCCCGGGTTATCAGAAATAGAACCGCTGCATTTAAACCTTCTTTTTTAGCCATCCTAAGCTCTTCAACATGTTTTTTACCCCTTAAAGTAGGTGCATCAGGGAATCGGGCCAGTCCTTTTTCCACCAGGGTGCAGCCCTTCACTTCCAGGAGCATATCATCCTGAACTCCTGATAAAAAAAAGTCTATCCTGCTTTTACCATAAGTATACTCTCTTTTTTTGATCTTATAACTGGAAAATTCACCTATTAGATCTGCTTGAATCAGTTCTGCTGCCAGATCACTGTGCAAACCAGAATTGATCAACACCCATCCCCTATCCTTACATACAGCCATTACATCAAATTTAGTTTTACGATGTGTTGTGTTCCGTGCAGGTCGCAGTAATAAAGGAACACCAGGAATTAGAAGTTCTTTAAGCCTTCCCGGATCCCTTAGATGTGCCATTTCAGATTTTCCATCTGTTTCAAACCTGACAGTGAAACGGTTGGGTCTTTCCTGGAAAGTCCCCTGGATTAAATTATGAATTTTCATTTTCTCTAATAATAAAATAAGAATTAACTTATGTATAATTATATTTTATTTTTTAAAATATGCTAAGTAATTATTTTTGCCCCTTTTTTCATATGTTAATCCGTTGTAGTCATCATGACGCATTTTAAGAGGATAATCTGCATTGTTAATTTTCTCCTTTCTATACAATGTTCTTCCTTCATCTATGAGCTTCTGCACAGACATTTTCAGATTATCTTCATATTTTTCTCCCCAGAACTGTCTGCGTCTGGTATTTATGAAGAAAAAGTATATATAAATGCCAATGTAAGCAATGGATGTCATGCAAACCATTGAAAATGTGTTTAGAACATCCAGTATGCTCAGGAATTTCAAACCAAGTAACACAACCAGCATAGAAATCATCAGGTAGTTGACCAGTGGGAATCCTGCATCCATAGAATTTAGTCCTGGATCTGTGAAATGAGGCTGGTTTTTCCGTCTGCCGATTCTATGAAGGTTCAAATTATATCTCAGGGAGTATCTAAGGAAATATTCGCCTGGTGCAGCATTAAATGGATAAGAATATATGGCTTTCTGGAAAAAAGGATCCAAACTCCTACATAGCTCCTGATACAGACCAGGATTAGCTTTTCTGAAATAATGTTTTTGCATCTGCCAGGACATGATTCCCCAAGATCTTAAGGAGTATGGAGTTATACCTCGGGGAACCGGAGGTCTAAACAACTCCAACTCCATTATATAAGCACATAAACCTTCAAACTCCCGGATATATTGGGGTTTTTTTATTCTCCCATAGGATGACTCTTTAACTGGTATAGATCCCTGTCCCA
>MVQY01000093.1 GCA_002067325.1 Methanobacterium sp. PtaU1.Bin097 | reverse complement strand
GTAATATTTTCCAACATAAATTTTCATCTCCTGTGATATTGTAAATTTTATTCTTTTTAATTAAAGAACCTTTTCTGTAAAACATGGGTTTTCAAAGTAACGCTCAATTTTTTAAACTCTACTTTTAATCTTCCTTTAAATTTACTCCCTTTTAATTCTCTTATAAACAACATCATTCGGCCTGACCTTACCTTCAACTAATACAGCCACGTTTTGATCCTTAATGACCTTATCTACGTTTTTACCCAGGACCTGCATGGATTCAACCCTCTGGATTAGGCTGCCGGTTGTTTTACCCTCGATTATGATCTCATCTCCCACCTGAAGGTCATCCCAGAGTCTTATCTCTGCTGCAGAGACGTTACTGTAATAGTTTACTACTTCACCAATGTCATTTTTTATATGGGTTGATTCATTGGATCTGCTGGTTTCATATGGTGTCCTGTAGTAGAATCCGGTGTCAAATCCCCGGTTGAATACTTTCCGTAGCTCTTCCAGCCACTGTGGGTTAAATTTCCATTCACCCTTTTCGTATAAGTCTATTGCCTCTCTGTACGTTCTGGTCACCGTCCCCACGTAATCGGCTGGCCTGGCTCTTCCCTCAATTTTGAAGGCGTCGATGCCGGCCTCCATGAGTTCTGGTATGTGTTCAACCATACACAGGTCTTTAGGACTTAACAGGTTGGTGATGTTGTTTTCCTGGGTGATTACCAGTTCTTTATTAACATTTGCATCTTGTTGATCCTCACCCACCAGTTTCCAGTTTTCCCGGCAGGGCTGTATACATTCTCCACTGTTGGCGCTTTTACCATAGAGATGAGAACTTAAAAAGCACCTCCCGGATAGGGCCATGCACATAGCCCCGTGGATGAAGACTTCAATCTCCACCGGACTTCCCGCCTTTATCTTCCTTATCTCATCCAATGAAAGCTCACGGGAGAGGATTACCCGATTTACACCCAACTCTTCCAGTAGTTTTACTGATTCCAGATTGGATATGTTGGCCTGGACACTCATATGCACCTTTAAATCATTCTCCCGGGCCAGCTTAAGAACCCCCAGATCAGAGGCTATGATGGCATCTGCCCCGGCTGATTTTATCTCCGGCAGGATTTTCTTCAGGGATTCCAGGTCATCATCCTTCATGATGGTATTGGTGGATACATACACCTTCACACCATTCTTATGACACGTTTCTACCGCTTCCTCTAGATCTTCCAGAAGAAACTGGTTGGTATGCGCCCTTAAATTGTATCCTGGAATACCCAGATAAACTGAGTCTGCACCGTTACCGATGGCGGCATTCAGGGATGCGAAATCCCGGGCAGGGGATAGTAATTCCACTATTTTAATCACCTATTATTCCGTAAATCCATCATGTCTTAAGACTTAATAAAAAAAATTTTCATAATCTAATAAAAAGATATAATCAATATCAAAAAGAGTGTTCACCTAGCAGCAGTGGTCTGCTTCGTATTCTTCGATATTTTCCGGTAACTCGGTGGGATATTCACCGGTTAAGCAGCCCGTGCATAACTGTTCCTTTTCTATTCCTATACATTTAATCAGGGACTCTATACTTAAATACCCCAGAGAATCAACGCCAAGTACACGTTCTATCTCTTTAACATCCTTATCTGAGGCTATCAATTCCTTTTTGGTGGCCATGGCTATACCATAGTAACAGGGGGATATTATCGGTGGACAACCCACCCTGAGGTGTATTTCCTTGGCTCCGGCTTTCCTTAAAACATCCACCAGGGCCTTGGAGGTGGTGCCTCTCACTACGCTGTCATCTACCAGTATGATCCTTTTACCTTCCAGTTCTGATCTTATGGGGTTCATTTTAAGCTTTACCGAGGTCTCCCGATCCTCCTGAGTGGGCATGATGAAAGTTCGACCGACATATCGGTTCTTTATAAGCCCCTCTCCATAGGTTAATCCGGATTCCCTTGAATATCCTATTGCCGCGGTGATGGCTGAGTCGGGTACAGGCATGACCATATCTGCCTCTACATCATGCTCCCGGTACAGGTACTTTCCAATGTTCAGTCTCACATCGTAGACATTTCTTCCGTCCAGTATACTATCTGGACGTGCGAAATAGACATATTCAAACATGCAATGGGATCTGGGGGTGTTTCCCTTCCCAGGCATGCTGTAACTCTTCAGTTCATCGTTGATAATTAATATTTCCCCGGGTTCCACGTCCCGGATTTTTTCTGCACCGATTACATCGAAGGCCACCGATTCTGATGCGGCTATAATAGTGTGGTCTGTTTTACCCAGTGCAAGGGGTTTTATCCCCATGGGATCTCTTACCACGATTAAATCATCATTTATGAGTATGGCCAGTGAATAGGAGCCTTTAAGTTTCTCTGAAATATTCTGGATGGCCCTAACTATGTCACCAGTTTCGGAGTATTCCTTGATGAGCAGGTGACATATCACCTCAGAATCAGTAGTTGAATAGAATATCCGGCCTTCACTCTCCAGTTCCTTTCTAAGCTGCATGGAATTTAGGATATCCCCATTATGGGCAATGGCAATATGTCCAGATTCGTATTCACTTATAAATGGCTGGGAATTTTCAATTAAAGACTTACCTGTGGTTGAATACCTCACATGGCCGATGCCTTTATTTCCCTTAAGCCCTTCAAAGTTACCATCGTTAAAGACATCACAAACCAGGCCCATGCCCTTGTAAGTGGACATATCCTTACCATCGTACGTTGAAATACCTGCCGATTCCTGGCCTCTATGCTGTAAAGCATATAAGCCGTAATATATTTGTCCGGAAACTTCTCCATTTTCCGAATAAGCACCTACAATACCACATTTATCCTGCAATTACGATTCTCCCCTATCAATATTCCATAGAGTTTAAAAATAGGAATTATAATGTTAAATGGAATTTCTATGGTAGACATATCGATCTTAAAATGTTTTTATTAAAATATTTTTCAAATTATTAGATTTCAAATATTTAGAAGCTTATAATTTAAGATTCCTTAAAGTACATTTAAGATTATTTAATCAAAATTATTCATTCTTTAAGTAAGCTGGAACTGATACCATTATTATTATCTATTTCTTCCTTTAAGACTTCAATTTTAGAATCATAGAAAATAAGCACAGTTCTGATAATTTTTAACCAATCTGCCGCATCTTTTCTCGTGGGTGCCGCTATAAATCCCTGACCAGTGATTATATTTTCTGGCTTAAATTCATTGGTTATAAAATAAACATGTTCTTCTTCATCTAAATCTTCATTAAAAGTATCCTTCCATAAATCTGTAAGAGAAAAAGTTTCAAAAATGTTTCTATTCTTTAAAAGTCCGTATTCATTTTTGATATCTGCGTAACTCTGTTTTATTCTCTTTATTTCATCGTTGAGTTCTGTGACTTTCTTGTTAATTATCTCTTTTTCATCAGAAAGTCGCTGATTTTCTGAAAACAGTTTTTCATTTAGGGTGGAATTTTTCTCAAGCTCCAGGAGAAGATCCTTAATTTCTTCTTCCTGCTCAGCTAACTCTTCTTCCATTTCCTGGAATTTCTTTATGTTGGCTATGGAAATAAGGCCAGAACGGATTATGGCATTTTTTATTTCAGCCCTAATTATGGCCGGGTCCAGATATTCCACGTCGTGGCCGAAGGGAAGTTTCACGCGTTCGATATGGCCCACTTCATCCTTTAAAATTTTGGTGAACTTTTCAGCGAGTTCTCGGCCAGGAGCGTCCACGTCAGTGGCGATTAAAAGAATATCCGCGCCACTGGTGACTTTTTTAGCTATTTCAGTATTGGTGGTTGGTATAATGGAGGATATGGTGATGTGGTACTCAGCACCCAGGGCGATGTTCTGCATGGCCCTGGAGATGTTCTCCACATCAGATGCCCCTTCAACGATAATCCGCACATCGATGGGGCCTTTAACTTCCATTATCAATCTCACCTATAATCTTATCTTAATCTAAATCCGTTGATCTTTTTATTCTGCCAGCTGTATGTTCGGATCCGTTTTGATCTTCCAAATCCACAGGCAGCACAGTATTTCTTTCTGGCATTGTAAGAATTTTTCCCACACCTTCTACAACGAATGTGGGTCTTTTTATTACGTTTACCAAATGATGGCGTACCTTTACTCATTGATATCCTCCTTATGTAAAATTGAATTCTTCTATTCTTAATTTAAAATCTAGCCGGGAGATATGTAGACTATATTATCCCCTCTTATGAGGACGATACCTAATCTTCGGGCGGTTTCTCCGCCTTCTAATTCTTCGGCATCGTTTAAAACTAAGTTCATGTGCATGTCAAAACTTCTCAGGCTTCCTCGAAATTCTCTTCCGCCTTTGAGCTTTATCAGTACTTGGGAATCCAATGCTTTACCTAATACATCCAATGGACGTGATGTATTCACATTCTTCTGTGTATTCAAAATTATCACCTTTCCTATAACTTTTCTGTTGGTGGGGTTTATATTTAAATGTATGGTTGATATTCCTAACTCCTCTAAACTTACCAAAAAGCTTATTGGGCCCACCAAATTTGATGAAGAAAAGAGTGTATGGAATTATTTATGGATGGAATAAGATATATTAATATTGATCTTCTCAGTCGAATTGGTATTGGATTTTTTTAATTTAAATTGGTTTTTAAAATATAGTCAATCCCTTTTAATTTATACTATTGATTGTGATATATAATGTTATTTGTCAAATTGATTTTTTAGTGATTTTACTCGTGAAAAAAATTTTGTTGATATCAAAAAAACTAAGGTGTGATTTTATTAAAGTCAGGAAAAGGTACCATCTTAAAAAGAAGAAGATCCGGAAAGTTCAGGAAAGCCTGGGCGATTTTTCCCCTTTGATATCGGACGGTTCAACAGTAGAGATAATTAAAAGCGACCTCCCGGATATGATACTGGTGGACAACGAGCCACTCCTAATGTTCGTGGATGAAACACCCTTCCCTACCCTTAAGGGGGCTTTGAAGGTGGATATTAAATCTAAATATGTGGTGGTGGATATGGGTGCGGTTAAATTCATGGCCAAGGGAGCCGATGTCATGTCACCAGGAATAACAGAAGCAGACCCGGACATCAAGGAGGGGGACCTGGTTATAATCGTGGATGAAACCCACCGTAAGCCACTGGCCACAGGAAGGAGTTTAATCTCCGGTGCCGAAATGGTTGAAAATAGCAAGGGAAAGGCGGTTAAGAGGTTACACTTCATCGGCGATGAAATATGGAATCTGGAGATTTAAGTTTAAATAATACTGGGATTTAAGTTAATCTAATATTGGGGGTTTAAGTTAATCTATTTAATTTAAACTGCCAATTACAAAGGAGTAACCATGATACAACTTAGATATTCCTCTGGTAAGGTGGTGTCAGAAGACGTGCATAAAGTGGGTTTGCTGGCCCTGGGATCTCACCTGGAAAACCATGGCGCTGCTCTTCCCATAGACACCGACTCTAAAATAGCAGCCCACCTGGCCCTGCAGGCATCTTTAAGAACCGGTGCTAAATTTTTAGGCATCCTCTACGCCGCTGCAGAGTACAGTTACGTAAAACACGGCAAACACGTTGCACCTCCTGATCTGGTGGAGAAGAGATTGAAACCCACCCTGCAAGCTGCTAAAACCTGCCTGAATCTGGAGAAGATCGTGCTGGTAAACGGCCACGGCGGCAACGTCCCCATCAAGGAATATCTATCCAACCTTGAAGAGGAGTTAGGCCTTAAAATCTTATTCAACAACAAAATCGTAGAGATAGAAGGCCCCCATGCAGGTACAGGGGAGCTATCCATAGGGGCTGTTCTGGGTATATTAGATGATAAGAAGCTGGAAGAGCACTGTAAGTTCGAAGAATATCCGGAAGTAGGTATGGTCGGCCTTAAAGAAGCCCGGGAGAAATCTGAGGGAATAGAAGCCGGGGCCCGGGAAATATTAGATTCCGGGGTATGTGTCGATGAGGAATTAGGGGAATATCTGCTGGAGGAAGCCAT
>MVQY01000092.1 GCA_002067325.1 Methanobacterium sp. PtaU1.Bin097 | reverse complement strand
TCTCAAGGTCTTTCAAAAACCGGGCCTTCGTATTTTTCTCGAATCGGTCCGAGAAGCTTCTGGCTATGTTATTCCGTACCTGGGGCGGTATGTTGGATGCAAAAACAGGTAGCGCGCTTAAGACAAAATTTGAAAGCTCTCCCCGGGCTTTATCCTTGAGCAATTCTTCTTTTTCCTTTTCCGCCCTTTTCCGCTCGGTTATATCTCTAAAAACAAGGGCTACTCCTATTACGCTCCCATTTTCATCCCGGATAGGTGCGCTGCTATCATCTATGGGTAACCTGGTCCCATCCTTGGTGATGAGTAAGGCAGGGTCGTTCATTTCTATTACGGCATCCCTTTTAAGGACCTTAGTCACCGGGTCTTCCAGGGGGATTCCGGTGTTCTCATTTATTATCTGGAAGACATCTACCAGTGTTTTACCAATGGCTTCCTCCTGGTCCCAGCCAGTAACCTTCCGGGCCACCGGGTTCATGAAGATGATCACACCCTCCTTATCGGTGGCTATCACCGCGTCACCGATACTTTCCAGGGTGGTGGAGAGCCATTTTTCACTTTCTTTAAGTTTACGGTCCATCTCGTGCTTGTAGATGGCTATCTCCACTGAGCTGTGCAGTTCTCTGTCTTCGAATGGTTTGATTATGTAGCCGAATGGTTCGGTTATCTTGGCCCTTTTCAGGGTTTCTTCGTCAGAATAAGCAGTTAAGTACAAAACAGGGATATCAAAATCATCGTGGATTCTCTGTGCAGCTTCTATTCCGTCTATTTTCCCTTTAAGCACTATATCCATGAGAATTAAGTCTGGTGGATTCTCCCTGACCAGCTCCAGGGCTTCTTCACCCGAGGGAGTGACACCGATGACCTGGTAGCCCAGGCCTTCGGCCCGGTGCTTTATATCCATGGCCACTATACTTTCATCTTCCACTACTAGTATCTTGATTTTAGACATGTGAATCGAATTTTAGGATGATGGTTGAAATTGTCATCATTCATTTTTTTAATTAACTATTCAGTTATTAACCAAATAACATCTATCGCTATACAGTTATAAATCTAATTAAACTTCTATATTAATTTTTATGGATAAATCTGATGAGTGATACTATTTACTTACTTATTCTGAAGTTCTCGGCGGATTGTTTGGGCTAGTTTCTGGCTGATGCCCTCCACTTCAGCAATTTCCTCAAGACTGGCCTTTTGAATATTCTCCATACTACCAAAATGTCTGATTAACCTCAACTTCCGCTTAGGACCCACCCCAGGGATATGATCAAGTGCTGAGCCTTCTATCTCCTTGGACCTGAGCTTTTTATGGTAAGTAACTGCAAACCGGTGGGCTTCATCCCGCACCCTCATAAGCAGGTGTAACGCTTTAGAATTCCGGGGAAGTATGATGGGAGTGGGAAAGCCAGGGATGAAGATGTGTTCAAATTCCTTGGCAAGACCGATAACCGGGATACTGGTGAGGTTTAAAGATTTCAAAACCTGTAATGCGGTGTTAAGCTGTCCCTTACCCCCATCTATGACTATGAGGTCTGGACGGGTATGTTCTTTTAGAGTATGATCTTCTATTTTACCCGTGTCTCCCTTCACCTCACCGGTATCTTCTTTACGGGTCAACTCGGCATGGGCTAATTTCTTATATCGACGGGTTAGAACCTCCCGCATCATGGCGTAATCATCGGGTCCTGGTGTTTCAATTTTATATCTCCGGTAGTTGCTCTTTTTAGGTTTTCCATCTTCAAAGACTACCATGGACCCCACTGCCAGTTTACCGCTGATATTGGAGATGTCGAAGGCCTCGATGTACCGGGGTATCCTGGGAATTCCCAGGTAATCCTTTACCTCCAGAAGCGCTCCCTTCACCTGTTCCTGCTGGTTACGGGCTATATCTGCATTTTTAGCTACCATCTTAACCAGCCGATATTCCAGACCTTCTTCAGGGACTTTAATTGTAATATCATTTCCTGATTTCTCCTGGAGCCAGTCTGTGATCAGGTCTTCCTCGTCCACATGGTACTGCAGGATCAGCTCGGAGGGCACCTGCTGGGGGCTGCTGTAGTACTGTTTCAGGAATGCAGATAGTACGGACTGTGGTGTGCCTACCCCTCCTTCGGCTCCGCTCATGAGGAACTCCTCCTTACCTATGATCTTACCGTTCCGCACCCGGAAGAGGACCACTGATGCAAATTCATCATCTAAAGAGCAGGCTATGACATCCTGTTCCAGGCTGCGGTCGAACTCTATTTTCTGCCTTTCCACCATATCCTTGATGGAGGCTATTTGGTCCCTTAAAAGCGCCGCCCTCTCATACTCATGGTTAGCCGCTGCTTCTTCCATGTTCTTTTTCTGGATGTCCATGATTTCACTGTACTTCCCCTGGAAGAACAGGTTAGCCTTGTCTATCAGTTTATTATAGTTCTCCTTACTTATTCGGCCGTCACAGGGGGCCTCGCATAGTTCCATCTGGCTGTTCAGGCAGGGCCCGTCCATGTTCTTACAGTCCCTGATCTTGAAGAGTGCCTTGATAAACCGGAGCATCCTCCGGAGGGGGGTTACATCTGTAAAGGGCCCATAATAATAGGAGCCGTCTTCGGTAATTCTACGGGTTATTATTACCTGGGGGAAATCTTCGTTGGTTATTTTAACGTATGGGTATCTCTTATCATCCTTCAAGCGGATGTTGTAGCGGGGTAGATACTTTTTTATTAGATTTGACTCTAAAATTAGGGCTTCTTTCTCGGTGTCGGTTACGATGTACTCCAGACTGTGGAAATGCTTCATCATGATCCTGGTCTTATCCGAGTCCAGTTCATCCTTGAAGTAGGATTTAACCCGTTTCTTCAGGGATTTAGCCTTTCCCACATAGAGTATCTTCTCTTCGGTGTCCTTGAAGATGTATACTCCTGGCTTGTCTGGTAGGTTACTGGTGTTGTTTAGAGTCATGTAAATCCTAAGTTGTTCCATTGATTAGACAAATGATAGGTCTTATTGAAAATAAAAAATAATCAAGTCGAACTATCCTTTTTTTATATAACCTTTTTTAATCTAGAATACTTCTCAACCACTCTAGGTTAGACTATTTAGATATTCTTAATCCAATAAAAAATATGGGGGATAGTAGTCTTTATATAATAGATGAAGGAATTAGTTATATATATTATATATATTCTATTTTTAGATTTCCTATAACAACCTTTACATATTTATTTTCTCGACGAGGATAGAGATGAGCGAATTTAGACTTGTATCAAACTACAAACCACTAGGCGACCAGCCTAAAGCCATAAAATCACTCACAGAAGGCATACAAAGCGGATTCAAACACCAGACACTCTTAGGGGTAACTGGCTCGGGTAAGACCTTCACCATGGCTAACGTTATAAAGGAAGTTCAAAAACCCACCCTGGTCATGTCGCATAATAAAACACTGGCCGCCCAGCTATACGAGGAGTTCCGGGAGCTCTTCCCGGACAACGCCGTGGAGTACTTCGTAAGCTACTACGATTACTACCAGCCAGAGGCCTACATCCCCCATTCAGACACCTACATAGATAAGGAGGCGTCTATCAACGATGAAATTGATATGATGCGCCACTCCACTACCCAGTCCCTGCTTTCCCGGGACGATGTTATAGTGGTCTCCAGTGTCTCTTGCATCTACGGTATAGGGTCTCCGGAGGATTACAGTGAACAGGTGCTCCCCCTGAGTGTAGGGGATACCATGGACCGGGAAGCCATACTGGCCAGCCTGGTTAAGATGCAGTACGACCGCAACGACATAGAATTTACCAGGGGTACCTTCCGGGTCAGGGGAGATGTAATCGACGTATACCCTGCCCATGGAAAGGTGGCATTGCGAATTGAGCTCTTTGGAGATGAGATAGAAAACATCTCCACCATCGATCCACTTTTAAGGACTCACCGGAGAGATATGGATCGGATAACCATCTTCCCGGCTAAGCACTTCGTGATAGCTGATTCAAAACTCAGGAAGGCACTAAATGCCATTGAAGAGGAACTGGAAGACAGGATCACCATCCTTAAAGCCCAGAACAAACTGGTAGAGGCCCAGAGGCTGGAGCAGAGGACACGGTATGATATGGAGATGCTCCGGGAGATGGGCTACTGCCCGGGTATTGAGAACTATTCCATGCACCTCTCCGGACGGAAATGGGGGGAAACACCCTACACACTCCTGAAATATTTCCCAAAGGACTATTTAACTATTATAGATGAATCTCACGTCACCGTACCCCAAATAGGTGGAATGTACGCTGGAGATAAAGCCCGTAAGGACAGTCTGGTGGAGTACGGTTTCAGGCTACCCAGCGCCCGGGAGAACCGGCCCCTGAACTTCCCGGAGTTTGAGGCACTGCAGAACCAGGTGATCTACGTCTCAGCCACACCAGCCAAGTACGAGCTGGGACTGAGTGAAAACATAGTAGAACAGATAATCAGGCCCACGGGGTTGGTGGATCCGGAGATACAGATTCACCCGGTAAAGGGACAGGTGGAACACCTCCTGGGAGAGATAAACAAGAAGGTGGAAAGTGATCAGAGGATCCTGGTAACCACCCTTACCAAGAAGATGGCTGAGGACCTCACAGACTACTACGCCCGGACCGGTCTCAAGGTACGCTACCTCCACTCGGAGATCAGCACCCTGGAGAGGATAGATATCATCGACGACCTCCGCCGGGGAGACTTCCACTGTCTGGTGGGAGTGAACCTTTTAAGAGAAGGGTTGGACCTCCCCGAGGTAGGCCTGGTGGGTATACTCGACGCTGATAAGGAGGGATTCCTCCGTAGTGAGCCATCACTCATCCAGACCATCGGCCGGGCTGCCCGGAACGTGGAGGGGCAGGTGGTGATCTACGCCGATGAGGTGACGGAATCCATCCGCAAGGCAGTGGACACCACCAACCGGAGAAGACATTTACAGATGGAATATAATAGGAAACATAACATCACACCAAAAAGCACGTCCCGTTCACTTAAGGAGAAAACACAGAAGAAGGATGTGGTCCTGCGCGATGACATCGAAAACATGCCCAAGGACGAATTACACCTGTTCATACAGGATCTAAGGAAAGACATGAAAAAAGCAGCCCAGAGACTGGACTTTGAAGAAGCAGCAAAAATAAGGGATAAAATACTGATATTCGAGGAAGTTAGAGATGAATAAAAAGGATAGTATCATAATCAAGGGAGCCCGGGAGCACAACCTACGGAACATAGACGTGGAGATACCCCGGGACCAGATGGTGGTGATAACCGGTATAAGCGGTTCCGGGAAATCATCCCTAGCATTCGACACCATCTACGCCGAAGGACAGAGACGATACGTGGAATCATTATCCGCCTACGCTCGACAGTTCCTGGGGCAGATGAAGAAACCAGAAGTGGACTATATAGAGGGGCTCTCCCCAGCCATATCCATAGACCAGAAAACCACCAGGATGAACCCCCGTTCTACAGTAGGTACTGTAACTGAAATATATGACTATTTACGATTATTATTTGCCCGTATCGGAATCGCCCACTGCCACGTTTGTGGTAAGGAGATCAGCCAGCAGACACCAGGCCAGATAGTGGACAACATCCTCCAGGAGCCGGAGGACACTAAGATACAGATACTGGCACCCCTGGTACGCGACAGAAAAGGGGAGCACCAGAAAATATTCGAGGACCTGCGCAGCAAGGGATTCGTCCGGGTGCGGGTGGACGGAGAAGTAAAGAATCTGGAATCAGAGATCAAACTGGAGAAGAACTTCAAACACACCATCGAAGTACTGGTGGACCGGCTGAAGATACGATACGATCGGGACTTTGAAGCCAGACTGGCAGATTCAGTGGAAACCGCCCTGGAACTGGGAGAAGGCCTACTCACAGTGGTATACGGCACTGGAGAAGATGCAACCGAAAAACTGTTCAGTGAGGACTTCGCCTGTACCGAGTGCGGAATCAACTTCGAGGAGATAAGCCCCCGAATGTTCTCCTTCAACAACCCCCACGGGGCCTGTCCAGAGTGTAACGGACTGGGGAGTAAGATGGAGATAGATGCCGACCTGGTGATCCCTGACCCCAGCCTGTCCCTTAATGAAGGGGCCATCCTACCATGGAGCCGATCGAAACACCGGGATAACTACTACGGGCAGATGCTAAGGGCAGTCGCTGAACACTACGGGTTCAGTATGGACACACCCTTCAAAGACCTATCCCCTAAACATCAGGATATAATACTCTACGGCTCAACCGACCGGATAGAATTCCAGTTCCAGAGGAGGAACAGACTTCACCGGGTTAAACGCCGATTTGAAGGGGTGATAACCCGTATGGAACGGATCTACATGGAGACCAAATCCAACTATATGCGCAGTTACATGGGCCAGTTCATGAGCGACCGGAAATGCCCAATCTGTGGTGGGACAAGGCTGCGCCCGGAGAGCCGTTCGGTAACAGTGGGGGGTAAGTCTATCACAGAGGTGGTGGAATGGCCCATCAAGGAATCCTATAAATTCTTCGAAGGCCTGGAACTTACTGGAAGGGAACAGTACATAGCACAGGAAGTGTTAAAGGAGATAAAAGAAAGGTTAAGGTTCTTGAAGGATGTAGGGCTGGATTACATCACACTGGACCGTTCCTCCGGTAGTTTATCTGGGGGTGAAGCCCAGCGTATCCGTCTGGCCACCCAGATCGGCTCAGGACTGGTAGGTGTACTGTATATCCTGGATGAGCCCAGTATAGGCCTGCACCAACGGGACAACGCCCGTCTGATAGAGACGCTTAAGAAACTAAGGGACATAGGAAACACGCTAATCATAGTGGAGCATGACGAGGAGACCATAGTCTCCGCAGACCATGTGATAGACATTGGACCCGGGGCAGGGGAGCACGGGGGACAAATAATATCCGCCGGAACTCCCCAGGAGATATCCCGGGATCCGGGCTCCATAACCGGCAAGTACCTCTCCAGACAGGAGACCATACCCGTCCCTACTGAAAGGAAGGGGTACGATAGTTTCTTAACTGTGAAGGGAGCTCAGGAGCATAACCTGCAGAACATCGATGTGGACTTCCCCCTGGGTGTTTTCACCTGTATAACCGGGGTTTCAGGTTCAGGCAAAAGCACACTCATAAACGACGTCTTATATAAAGGTTTATACGGTATTTTAAACCATAAACACATGAACCCTGGTAAACACCAGTCCATAGAGGGAATAGAACAGATAGACAAGACCATAATCATCGACCAGTCACCCATCGGACGTACCCCCCGGTCTAACTCGGCCACCTACACTGGAGTGTTCACCTACATCCGGGAACTCTTCGCCCAGACCCCAACTGCTAACCAGAGAGGATACAAACCTGGTAGATTCAGTTTCAATGTTAAGGGTGGACGGTGTGAAGCCTGTACCGGTGACGGTATCATCAAGATCGAGATGCACTTCCTGGCGGATGTGTACGTGCCCTGTGAAGTATGTAACGGTAAAAGGTACAACAGGGAAACACTGGAAGTCCGTTATAAAGGCAAAAACATAGCCGAAGTCCTGGATATGACGGTAGAGGAGGCATTGGAGTTCTTTGAGAACATTCCCCGTATCAAGAAGAAGCTGCAGACTCTGGACGATGTTGGTCTGGGATATATCAAACTGGGACAGCCCGCCACCACCCTTTCTGGTGGAGAGGCCCAGAGAGTTAAACTGGCCAAGGAGTTAAGCCGCCAAAGCACCGGTAAAACCCTGTACATCCTGGATGAACCCACCACCGGCCTGCACTTTGCAGATATCAAGAAGTTGTTACATGTTCTGGAGAGACTCCGGGACTCAGGTAACACCATCATAGTAATCGAACACAACCTGGACGTCATAAAAACCGCTGACTACATCATAGACCTGGGACCGGAAGGTGGAGACGATGGTGGAAAGGTCATTGCCCAGGGCACGCCGGAAGAGATAGCAACAAGTGGAACTTACACTGGCGAATTTTTAGAACATGTCTTAAGTGGGGATAATATTTTATCTAATCTGGAAAGTGGAAGTGAAGCTGTTCCTGGTGAGACAGGCAACAACAACAAATAAAAAACCACTTTTCCTATTTTATTTCAAGAAAATTTTATTATTTTCAAACCCCCATATATTTTATTGCAGATTTTCTTTCTAAAAGTTGAAATTTACTGGGGACGACAGGATGGTTAACCAGAGCCAAAGTGATGTTTACCTCATTAAAACCGAGGATAGGACAGAGGGAATCGATCTTTTACTTAGAAAATTTAGTTTAAGTGAATTTTCCGGGAAAAATGTGGCTATAAAGGCCAATTTCAACAGTGCAGATCCTTTCCCGGCATCCACTCACCTACAGACTTTGGAGTCGCTGGTCAGGAATCTCCAGGAAGCCGGAGCATCCCAATTAGTGATGGCCGAGCGCAGTGGCATGGGAACCACCCGGGAAGTACTGGAGAAGATGGGTGTATATGAATTATCCCATAAACTTGGTTTTAAACTGGTGGTCCTTGATGAAGAAGAAAAAGAGGGATGGATTAAAATTAAAGGGGATGGAGACCACTGGCTTAGGGGTTTTTATATTTCTAAAATATTTCAAGAGGCAGATAAGGTGGTGCAGACCTGCTGTCTGAAAACCCATAGATTTAGAGGCCATTTCACCATTTCCCTTAAAAATTCGGTGGGCCTGGTGGCTAAAAAGGTCCCGGGAAGCGTTTACAACTACATGGCCGAGTTACATATGTCCCCATACCAGCGGAAGATGATCGCAGAGATAAACCAACACTACCCTGTGGACCTGGTTTTAATGGATGGAATAAAAGCCTTCCTAGACCAGGGACCAGAGAGAGGCCAGTTAGCCGAACCCAATCTTTTACTTGCTTCAACCGACAGGATGGCCATTGATGCCGTGGGAGTTGCCGTATTAAGATATTACGGTACCACCGGTGATGTTTCTCGTGGGCCGATCTTCCAGCAGGAACAGATTAAAAGAGGGGTAGAACTGGGTGTTGGGGTTGAATCTGCAGATGAAATTAATTTAATACCAGTTACCGATGAAAGCCAGAAAGCTACTGATGATTTAAACTCTATTTTAGAAGAACAGGGATGATAACCTGGGTTTTTTGTACTCTAACCAGTTAGATCCTGTTTTTCATTTGGATTGGGAATCCTATTTTGCACTGTATTTAAATGAATATTTTTATAAACCCAGAATGGAGATACTCTTAATATTAGTTGAAAAACTAATTATTTATTGGTGGAATAAAATTGAGCCTTATAATTTGTTACACAGGAAGTAACGGCAGCGTTATAATAGGAGATAAAAGGAGAATAGGTTTCTTCGGAAATGAAAAGAAAAGGGAACTTTTAGAGGAGGAATTTTACTCCGGATCCATTAAAACCCAGGAGGCTCTGCTTAAACGGGCTGAAGAACTGGGAATAACCCTTAAGATAACCGATGATGCCGAGAAGGTAAGGGAAATTGGTGATGTAATTACCGGGGAAGTGAAAACCACCACTCCCTTTGAGACAAAGAGGAAAAGAATATATGCAACCACCGGGAGTTACAGTTTGGTAGAACTATCCGGTTCGACCATAAAGAACATGGAAGGCGGAACCACTTCTATAGTGGTGTTTGGAAATAAGTACACCAAAGAAATAGCTAATAAAGCCATACAGGATAACTGGAAGAAGAAGGTATCCCTGAAGGATGTGGGGGAGATATTTGAGAAGGCTATGGACGAAGTTTCCAGGCAAACACCTTCAGTAAGCCCGAACTATGATCTGATCATCAAACACCCCTCCTTAAACAAGAAACAGGCCAGAGAACTCCTTAGAACCACCATACTCCAGGATGTTAAGGAACTGGAGAAATGGCGTGAAGAACTGAAGGAACAGATGATAAAAGCCGCTAAAGGAATCGAGATGTCCAATAAAATCCTGGACAACGGAGTGGTAGGGAAAGTAAGTAAGGTTGAGGGCCACCAGGTGGAAATCATCCTGGCCGAGGGGGTGGAAGCACTGGATCTGGAATGGAACCTGCAGGCTGAAGCCGGGGAAGTGGTGGCCATGGAAGTTGATGAGCCAGACAAAATATCCATTGGTGATATGGCCGTGATCAAGGATGAAAACCTCTGTATCATGCCCAGCCAGTGCGGACTTAAATGTGAAGTCATTTTATGTAAGACAGATAAATAACAATTCAGAATTTTAAGGTCTAAATTAAATTAGGGAGAATAAATGAAACTGACATTTTTAGGAAGTGGCGGGGGAAGATTTGCCACCATAACCCAGAAGAGGATGACCGGCGGTTTCAGAATCGATGACATCGATGGAAAGAACATCCACATAGACCCAGGACCCGGGGCACTGGTGCGGACGTACCAGTTCGGACTGAGCCCCTTAAAGTTAAACGGGGTGCTGGTCTCCCACAGCCACACCGACCACTACACCGATGCCGAGGTCCTAATCGAGGCCATGACCAGGGGTATGACCCGGAAAAAGGGCTTTCTGGTGGGTAGTAAAAGTGTTATAGATGGATATGAAAGATGGGGTCCCTGCATATCAGAGTATCACAAGAACATCCCCCGGGTTAACATATTAGAGGCTGGAGAAACAGTTAAAATAGATAAACTAAGGGTAACCGCCACCAGTACCAAACACGGCGATCCTAAAGCGGTGGGGTTCAAGTTCCAGGTGGATGATTTTATCATTTCCTACACCTCAGATACAGGGTACATACCAGAACTCGCCAGGGAACATAAAGATGCGGACGTGCTTATAGCCAGTGTAATAAGACCCAATGATGACCGTCTGCACGGGCATCTCTGTGCAGATGATTTCCAGAAACTGGTGGAGGAAGTTTCGCCTAAACTGGCCATCATGACCCACCTGGGGATGAAGCTCATCATGAACCATCCTGACCAGGAAGCAGAAAGAATCAAAAAGAACACGGGAAAACAGGTAATAGCTGCCCGGGATGGTATGGAAATAGATCTGGAAGAGTTCAGGCCGGAACAGCAGACACTGGATGAGTTTTAATCTTTAATTTTAAGATTTCGTACTTGTTAAACTTTAAATAATTTAAAATCTAAAAAAAAAATAACAACGAAGATTATATTTTGACTTAAGGATAATAAATTAATTTTTTTTGTAGATGAGAAGTGATTATGGGGAGCGAGTTCATGACAGATATAGAAGCTGATATTAAAGATATAAAACAGCAGATGAGGGAGATTTCAAAGAAGATCGATGAAATTGTGTATGAAAAGGAGATTTCCTCATATATGCAGTTGTCAGACAGATCATTATCTAAATTTTTAGAAGATGAACCAAGCATTTACAGTTTAAAGGATCTTAAGGTAAGATATAAATGAAAGGGAAGATAGTTCTCCTACCATTTCCTTTTACGGATTTAACTGCAGCCAAACTCAGACCAACTTTAGTTCTATATGAAGGAGAAAAAGATGCAGTTGTGTCATTTATATCATCTAAAATTTTAAACCTTCTGATGCCAATATTATAATAAGAAAAAACCATGAGGGGTTTAAAAAATCAGGATTAAAGGTTGATTCAGTTATAAAGTTGGATAAAATAGCTACTATTTTGAAAGAGTTGAGAGTGGGTGAATTAGGAGAACTTGATGATAATTTGAGACAGGAAGTTAACCGAAAGTTAAGGAAATTGTTTGAATTATAGATGTCGATTACTATTTTTTTCAAAAAAAGTTAGATTTCTTTAATATCTTATAGAATTAAAGAATTATAATAGGTTCAATGATTAAAAATGCCCCGGTGGCTTAGTCCGGTATAGCGCGGGATTCGTAATCCTGAGGTCGCGGGTTCAATTCCCGCCCGGGGCTTAAATTAACTATTTTTTAGAAACTAATATCTTAATCTACTTCCCTTATCTCTTCCACCACATATTTCCCGCCGCAGGGGCAGTCCTCAACTAAATCTCCCAGTTCATAAGGGGGAGTATCTGAGTCTAATTCAAAGGTTTTCTCGGCATTGCATAGGTTGCAACGAGCAATTATAAACCAGTCCATAAGGAAACCTCCCGGGTTTTGGATTTTTTCATCTTTCTTGTCTACCCCGATTTTTCTACAGTAGAAGGGGGAATGAACCCTCCCCGTAACAGGTGATCCGCCAGCACCATAGCCATAGAAGCCTCTGCCACAGCTGTTATCCGGGGGCAGATGCAGGGGTCGTGCCTTCCCTCTATCTCAATCTCCGCGTCCTTCATCTCTTCTAGATCAACTGTTTTCTGGGCCTGTGAAATGGATGGAGTGGGTTTAACGGCTATCCTAACCACTATGGGCATGCCATTGGATATACCACCCAGGATCCCTCCTGCCTGGTTGTTGGTGGTTTTGATTTTACCATCCGCTGTAACATAGTATTCATCGTTGGTACCATATCCGGTAAGCTCGGCCACTTCAAATCCAGCGCCGATCTCCACACCCTTAACAGCGCCAATGCCCATCATGGCCTTGGCGAGATCCGCATCCAGCTTATCAAAGACAGGCTCACCCAAACCTACCGGGGCATTTAAGGCCACAGTTTCCACAAAACCACCTATAGAATTCCCCTTAGACTTCACCTTAATTATCAGTTCTTCCATTTCCTTGGCAGCTTTAGGATCAGCACATCTAACTGGATTCTCTTTTATTTTGGATTCTATCTGGTTGATGTTAACTGTGTTAGCTTTGATATTCCCTATCTGAGTTACGTGGGAGACAACTTTTATCCCCAGTTGATCTAAGATCTTCTTGGCCACCGCACCGCCGATAACATGGCCTATGGTGACTCTACCACTTCCACGGCCACCGCCACGGTAATCATAGTTTAAATATTTGTTTTTCCAGGTGAAATCCCCGTGTCCCGGGCGGGGGGTGTTTTTAAGTGCTTCATATGCCGATGAGTCAAATTCACGGTTTTTAACCACTGCAGCAATGGGGGTGCCGTCTGTTTTACCCTGGAATACACCGGACAGGATCTGGGCCTGGTCTGTCTCACCCCGTGAGGTGGTGACCGGACTGGTTCCAGGCCGCCTTTTATCAAGTTCCCTTTGAATATCATCTTCGCTTAACTCAATTCCTGCGGGACAGCCGTCAATTACAGCTCCCAGGGCCACGCCATGGCTGGAGCCGAAGGTGGTAACCTTGAATACCTTTCCGGTGGTGTTTCCTGACAATGAGTCACCTCTTATCATTCTTTAATGTGTAATATTGGATTTCAGATTAAACTTATTATATAATATCAGATTTCAGATTATATTCGTGGTAAATATTAGATTGATTGCATCAAAGCATTGATTACATATTTTCCCTGGTTATATTATTATTAAGCTTCAATTTATAGGTATCAAAAAAATTTTACATCCGTACTATAAACCCGGTTTTCTCTCCCTGGCTGAAACCAGCGTGCTGGTAGAAATCCAGTGTGTTATCATCTTTTTGACTGGTTAGAAGCATCACCTTATAACAACCACGTTCCCGGGCTATCTCCACGGCCTTTTTTAAAACTGCAGTTCCATAACCCCTTTTCCTGTAGTCTGGATGGGTAACCACATTTTCTATCAGTCCATAGGGCCTGGCCTCTCTGGTAAGGTTCCGGATGACAGTCAGGTTACAGGTAGAGACCAGAATCCCATCTTCCTCTGCAACCAGATAGAAATAGTCTGGGTTGGAGATTATCTCATTCCAATGTTTTTTAAGAACTTCATCAACCTCTAAAACCGGGTCGTCCAAATTCAAATAGGCGTAAAGTGGTAGAAGGGAGTTCAATTCATCTTCTTTTATTAAACGTACTTTTTCTATCATATTCCTCCGGTGGTTAACTGATATCTTCAATGTAGATAATCTTTCCACCCTTAAATTTAAAAACTGATTCCCCTTTAAGTTTCACCAGCTCTCCAGACTTAGGACCTTCTGGGATATCAACATTAAGCACGGCTTTAAAATCTATTTTATTTTTTACCACGTCACCCTCGATGGTCTGCTTGGTGATGGTCATCTCCCTCTTCTTCAACAAGTTAGTTGAATCCTTCACCTGCTTTTTAAAGGTTTCAAGTCCCTGTATATGCATATTTACTTCGCCATTAGCAATATTTTTAAATTCAACATCGGGATGGATGTTTCTAACCATCTTATCCACATCAAATTCATTATATGCTTTAACGTACTGGTCTATGATTATCTTCATCTGTTTCGCTTTACTGACCATGTATCTACACCATATTAACCTTGTTTAAAGGCCCAGGGAACCCATAACAGGACACAAATAATTGCAACAATTGCTATGCTGAGTATAAATACCCCAATATTTTCTAAGATGCCTAAACTACCGGCTAAGTAGATAAGCCATAAGGCAATGGCAACCAGCCATCCTAAGCCTATGAAAATGGTTACGTATATCCTCCACTGTTCTGAGTCTGCTTTACTCATCCATATCACCCTCCACTACCTGGATCTTAATTTAAATCATTTATAGTACTTACCAGTGCACTCTTCCATGGTTACTTGGATTATGCCGGTGGTCCGCATGACGTTGTCTGGAAACTCTATTCCCGCCAGGTGCGGTGTATATTTTTCCACGATCTTATCCAGCACGACTTGTTTTAAATCGTCGTCTTCAACCATACTCGCTGTTCCCAAAATAATCACACTTTCATATTCTGTGTTCACATCACAGGGTGCATCGTCGAGAATAAGTCCTTTCATAGAGTAGACATCGAAGCATACTTTCTCATTAGCCAGGATATTGCTTATTTTCTGTCCCCTCCGCAGGCCGTGAATGTAAATCTTCCCGTCTAAGTAAATGAAGTGCACCGGGACAACGTAGGGGTATCCGTCCTGATTTATAGTGGCTATGTTACCTACCTGTTCCCTTTTCAAGATTTCAGTGACTTGCTCTTCTGTTAACTGATGTTTTTTCATCCGGTACTGCATAATATTCCTCTTATCAAATCTATCCCTTTTTAATTGGATAGGGTTTCACTTAGAAATTTTTTTTATTAAACAACATTTTAATATCATATCGATTTAAATTTAACTAAAATAGGTTAAAACAATTCTAAACCATTATTTTTAAAATGAGATTCTTGGGTGTATGATGTGAAAAAAATGTCCAACCACGTCAGGGAAATCTATGAAAAACTCTTCGAGCTTTACGGACCCCAGGGCTGGTGGCCTTTAACCTCCCATGAAGGTACAAGTCCCGACAAGACCGGGGCAACTGAGGGATACCATCCTTTAAACTATGATCTGCCAGTAACTCGGGGAGAGATTTATGAGGTGATTCTGGGCGCTGTTTTAACACAAAATACATCCTGGCTCCAGGCCC
This sequence comes from Methanobacterium sp. PtaU1.Bin097, assembly GCA_002067325.1. Taxonomy (GTDB): domain Archaea; phylum Methanobacteriota; class Methanobacteria; order Methanobacteriales; family Methanobacteriaceae; genus Methanobacterium_A. Next base: position 706 of record MVQY01000092.1, on the reverse strand, counting down.
GCCAGGCAGTACTCCACCTCAAAAAGATAGGCGCCCTGGTCCCAGAGAAACTCTTAAGGTTAGATAAGGAAACCCTTAAATCAGCCATACGATGTGCCGGCTTTCTAAACCAGAAATCAACATATTTAAAGGCTGTTACTGAATTTTACATAGATTTAAATGGTCGGATTCCGACCCGGAAAGAACTGCTCCAGGTGAAGGGTGTGGGTAATGAGACAGCGGATTCCATTCTCCTCTACGCCTACAAGCAGCCGGAGTTCGTAGTGGACACTTATACCCGCAGGATTTTCAGCAACCTGCACCTGGTAGATGAGAATATAAACTACCAGGAACTCAAGAACCTTTTCCAGACCAGTTTGCCCCGGGATGTCCCGGTATATCAGGAATATCATGCCCTGATTGTGGAGCATGCCAAAAGATATTATAGTAAGAAGCCCTATGGAGTGGGTGATCCACTTTTTAGTTTTGATGGATAAATGTTTCAAGTCAAATGGTTCGGTAAATTTTTTATTTTTAGTTAAAATTATTTATCAATGGATAGAAATAGATTAAATAGGAACTTTGATGTGATTTTCATGAAAACATTTCAAGAAATAAGGGAAATCCTCACGGAAAATAAGGAAAAAATACAAGGTACCTATAAGGTAAAAAAATTAGGTATATTTGGCTCCTATGTTAGGGGAGAGCAGAGAGAAGATAGTGATGT
>MVQY01000091.1 GCA_002067325.1 Methanobacterium sp. PtaU1.Bin097 | reverse complement strand
GAAGACTTCCTCTTCAGTTCCACCGGCAACCATCTTATCTCCCCTGAAAAGACCGTATTCATTGAGTTTAAGCCCCTTTTTAATGGATATCTTCCTCATCTCCACGTTGACTTCCTTAGAGCCTGTGAAATATAACAGTGCTGAGCCAAATGATTTTTCCGGCATAACCCTTAAGTCACAGTTTACATCAGCCTTTAAACGTACCGTTGATTTACTGATCCCTTTGGCTATGACCCGGTCAACCAGGTCCATAGCAGCGAAGTACTCCATCACCTGGTGCGGATTGTCGGTTACCACCAGTATGTCGATGTCTCCTATGGTTTCCTGCCTTCTTCTGATGGACCCGGCCACTTCAACCCGCATGACATGGTTAAATTCCTCTAATTTTGCTTTAATTTCACGAGCAAGTGGCAGCATATAACCCAGGAGATGGCGGGTTGTTTTCCGGGCGTATTTGATGTTCTCCAGTATGTTCTTTTCCTTCTTTTCACTCATCCCCTTTATCCTTCGAAGCTGATGGTGTTTCGCCATTTCCTCCAGATCATCCAAATCCTTAATATTTAGTGATTGATAGAGTAGTTTAACTGTCTTGGGACCAACCCCCTCCACGGCAAGGAGGGATTCAAAGTCTATGGGGCATCCCTTCCTTAATTCCTCGAAATAGGGTAGGTGTCCTGTTTCATTTAATTCCACTATTTTGTTGGTGATGCTTTCACCAATACCAGGTAATTTCATTATTTCAGCTGGTTTTAAATCCTCAACCGGTTGGGAGAGGGAGTTAACTGTCTCAGCCGCTCTCCTATAAGCGATGGGTTTGTAGGGTACGCCCTTGATTTCCAGCAGATCCGCTATTTCATCTAATATTCGAGCTATCTCCTTATTTTCCATTTAAACCACTTCTACCCCCCAATAAACTTTTCACGTTTTTAAAATGGGCCTTAGCCACGTACGGTAGTATTTCTGGGTTTATTTCTTCAGGACCTGAGTTTTTAAGATCTAAATCATACTTTTCATTTAATTCATCGACTGCTTTTTCAAAGAGGGACTTGGCTATGATGCTCGCGGCAGCTACTGGTGTTTCAGTTTCTGCACCGGTTTTCTGGATAACCTTAACCCGGCTTTCATCGTAGTTTCCCAGTCGTTTCTCTGTCTTCTTCTGGTCGAATTTATCGATTATTACCTGGGCCTGGTTAAATTCGAGTCTTCCTAAAAGCTTTTGAATAATTTTGGAATGGGCCCAGGCCATTAAATCGTTGAGGGATTTACCTTCACTTTTAAATTCTCTGTAGAGCCTATTGTAACTTGCCGGACCCAGTACAATAGACTCGTAGGGAATTCCCATTTCCCTGATATTTAGAGCGGTTTCTATAATTTTAGGTGTTTTCATGGTTTTACTATCCTTCACACCCAGTATTCGAAGTTTGATTATCTCTTCCGGAGTTAGTGCAGTTACCACCACCACCAGAGGACCATACCATTCCCCTTTACCTGTTTCATCAGAACCTAAGAAATGATCAAAGCCTTCCTCCCTCTCGAGGATGGAGTTTAAAACGTCTAGAGTTTTGCTACTTTCATTAAAAACCAGTTTCCCGGTACTGTAAAGAATTAAATTAACGTTCCGGTCCTTGGCCCGGAGTATCTCATACTGGTTGGTTACCGGTTTTCTTTCCAGGTGGGAAGATTCAATATATTCCTTTAACCTTTGGACCTCTATTTTTGAGAGTGTCAAAGAATTCATAAATTAATTATGTATCTGAAATTGTTTCAATATTTCGCAAAAAAATTGAGTTTGAAAAAAAATGAGTAAAAGTAGGGGTATTAAAATGAACAACCCCCTAAAACCTGAGTTTGTTTACTTAAAAGAATGGGAGAAGCAACCTTAAGGCTATCCCACCTACCACTATTGCCGTTGCGAAGTTGGCTAAAACAATGGTTGTTGTGGATTTCCATCCGAATTCCCTGAGTAGAACGGTAACTGTCGCAACACAGGGGATGAACAACATGCTAACTAGGGCCAGTACAATGAACTGCACCGGGGTGAAGAATGGGGCTAGGTTGGTTCCAAAGAGGGTTACCAGTATCAGTAAAACGAACTCCTTTCTAACTACACCGAATATTAAAACCAAGCCAGCTACTACCGGGAGGCCAAGCCATACCACAGTTATGGGGGCCAGGGCATTGGCTATTGGCGTCAAGACACCGAATGCATATAGGGCTTGTATCGCGGCACTGGAGATGATGTACACTGGAAACACCAGGTATATCAGTGATTTAGTTCTACTCCAGGTCTGTTTAAGTGCAACTGAAATAGATGGAAGCTTAAATGAGTGTATCTCCATTATGAGGCCTGGTGTTTCGCCGGGGACCACCTTCAGGGCCACCCTTCCCATTATGAACATGACCAGTATATCGATGGCGTAGAGTGCTATCGCCCACCATACACTAACGTAAACTGCCACCAGTCCCAGGACCACTATGGTCCTCGCTGCGCAGGGGGCGAAGGTAATTGCAAATGCGGCCAGGAGTCTTTCACGGCGTGTCTCCAGGATACGGGTACTGTCTATAGCTGGTACGTTACATCCATAACCCAGGATCATGGGTATCAGGGCTTTTCCATGGAGGCCGATCTTATGCATGAGGCTGTCCATCATGAAGGCCACCCTGGTGAGCACTCCTGAATTTTCAATCAAGCTTAACATCAAATAAAATGGAATTACAAAGGGTATTATCAAGGTTAATCCAGCAACTAAACCCCCAAAGGCACCGTTCCATAAAATACTCACTATTGGCCCGCTTATCTGTGGATCCACTGGTTGGAAGAAGCTTAAGGCATCCCCTAATAATCCTGAAAAGAAATCCCCAACCACAAAGGTCCATAACAGTAATCCGCCCACCACCAGTGCTGATGTTACGTATCCCAATATGTGGTGGGTGAACAGCCTATCCAGTTTCTCTGAAAAGCTGGTTTTGATCTTGGTTTGGATCTGAGCTCCCTGGACTATCAAGTTGGCAATGGAGTACCTTTCCGCGGCGATGACTGCAAAGGATGGTTCCTGGTGTATATCTTCTATTTCTGTGGCAAGCTGGTAGGCCCTTCTAACCACGTCTTCTGATTTGGACTGTATTAAACTACGAATCTCTGGATCGTTTTCCAGTAGTTTAATGGCCACCCAGCGGGTTGCATATTCCAGTTCTAATTTTTTGGAGTCTATGTAATCGCTTAAAATTCGTATACGGTTTTCTACCTCGGCACCGTACTCCAGTGGTTTTGGTTTTTGATATTTTCCCGCAATTTCAACAGCCTGTTCAACCAGTTCATGGAGTCCTTCTCCCCTGATTGCCACCGTGGCTACCACTGGCACCTTCAGTGCTTTTTCCAATTTCTCGGTGTCGATGACTATTCCCTTTTGCTGGGCTATGTCCACCTGGTTGATGCAGACCACCATGGGGACTTCCATTTCCATAAGCTGCATGGTAAAAAAGAGATTTCTCTCCAGGACTGCGGCGTCTACGACGTTTATCACCACGTCTGGTTTCTTAAAGGCTATAAATTCCCTGGAGACAACTTCTTCCATGGAATAGGTGGAGAATGAGTAAATACCGGGTAAATCAACCACATCGATCTCATGGCCTTCGAAGTGGAGGTGACCTTCCGCTAGTTCTACAGTTTTACCAGGCCAGTTACCAATAATCTGATTGGAACCAGTGAGTTCGTTGAAGATAACGCTTTTTCCGACGTTGGCATTTCCGGCGAGAGCTATGGTTATGTTGTCCCTTTTGTTATTTTCTGGTCTTCCATTGGACGATGTTGATGTCTTTTGTTCTGATCGGTTGTCCATTGTCTTACTTCCGGAATCACTTTGACTTTACTTGGCAGTGGCTTGGCTCTTGGTAGTGGCTTTACTGTCTCCGGTTAATTCAACGAATACGTTACAGGCTATATCACGTCCGATTGCAAGTTTAGAACCCCTGATTGAGACTTCCACCGGACCTTTTAAAGGTGCGACTTTCATCACGCGGATTTTAGCACCAATAGTGATTCCCATGTCCAGAAGTCTTCGGATGATCTTGTAGTCTCCCCTAATAAAGGATACCTTGCCTTCCTGGTGGTCTTTCAGGTCCATTATGGGGATGAGGTTTTCATTTCTCTTTCCAACTTCTCCCACTTCTTCTTTGCGGGCCATACATTCTTCACAGCTGGTGAATGGGAAATCACAGGCAGGTATGGGGGAATCGTCTGGACAGGTATCTGGATATTCTAGAACCTGACAGAGTGCTCTTTCAGCATCGTCTGATAAAGAATGCTCCATTTCACAGGCCTGTTCATGTAGTAGGCTGTTTTTAAGCTTTAAAATGTCATGGAGGAATCTTTCCAGTAGCCTGTGTTTACGTGTGATGCTTTTAGCTTTTTTAAAACCAGTATCTGTTAGTTTAACGCCTTTGTATTGTGAATAATCGACGTATCCCATTTTGTTAAGTTTTTGAAGCATCTGGGTAACGCTTCCAGGGGCAATGTTCCGGGTTTTTGATATTTCGGTGGTCTTAACCCTTTCACCATTATTGCTTAATCGGTATATAGTTTCTAGGTATTCCTCGATATTTTCGCTGAGTTTCTTATCAGAAGGACTGTGTGGCATTTAGGTTCACCTAATAGTTATCATCTATTAGTTAATGTTAAAAACACATATAAACTTTTGTATACCTAAATTTATTAATTTCATCCAATTATCTATTTAGATATAGTAAAAAAGAATTGTGAACCTTTACCTAGCTTAGAATTTACCCACATTTCCCCACCATGTCTTTCTACAATCTTTTTGCATATGGATAAACCTATACCTGTACCGGGGTAGTTTTCCCTTCCATGCAACCTCTGGAATACCTTAAAAATATGGTTTACATACTGAGGATCAATTCCAATACCATTATCGGATACCTGAAAAATCCATTTATCTCCACTATTTTGGGCGGAAATATGGATCTCAGGAGGTTCTTCTCTCCTGAATTTTATGGCATTACCAATAAGATTTTGGAATAGTTGGACTACCTGAGATTGATCTGCTCTAACATAGGGAAGTGATTCATGGGTTATGGTTGCATTATTTTCTTCCACGGATAATTTCAAATTAGATAAACTCTCGGTCAGAATATTTTCCATATTCACCATTTCGAACTTTTTACCACCGGTGGTAACCCTGGAATAAGCTAAAAGATCATTAATGAGTTGCTGCATTCTTTGTGCACCATCAACAGCAAATTTAATGTAGTCATCTGCATCTTGATCTAGTTTTCCTTTATACTTTCTCTCCAATAACTGGGTGAAACTGGAAACCATCCTTAAAGGTTCCTGAAGATCATGAGAAGCAACATATGCAAATTGCTCCAATTCCTTATTAGAACGTTTTAACTCCATTAAAAGGTTCTCCAGTTGTGCTTCTGTTTTTTTATGCTTATCTATTTCTATTTTCAAGAGAGCATTTGCATTAGCAAGTTCTTTAGTGCGCTCTTCAACCTGTTCCTCCAGTATTTCATGATATTTTTGTAATTCGATTTCTATCCTCTTACGTTCAAGGGAGTATATGATAGAACGTTCTAATAATTTATGTTCCACCTCTCCTTTAATTAAATAGTCTTGAGCACCTTTCTTTACAGCGTTGATCCCTATATTTTCATCTTTTAATCCGGTCAGTATGATAATGGGAATGTTGGAATTATTTGATTTAACTTCGTTAAAAGTATCCATTCCATCACTATCTGGAAGCCCCAAATCCAATAATATCAAATCAACTTCATTTAATCCCAGATAATTCAACCCCTCATTTAAAGTTTCAACCACTTCCAGTTGACAGGAACAATAAACAGACTCATCGATCATTTCCTCTATCAACCCGGCATCTCCGGGGCTATCCTCGAAAAATAAAATTTTGATCTTATCCATCAAAATCGCCCTAATATCACCTTTTATCTTCTGGAAGTTTGACAACTTCGAGCCAAAAGTCTTCTATAGACTTTATAACTTTAATAAATTGATCAAAATCAACTGGTTTGGTAATATATGAATTAGCATGCATATCATAAGATTTTAGAATATCTTTTTCAGCTTTAGAGGTGGTTAACACCACAACCGGAATCCTTCTTAAATTTTCATCTTCCTTTATTTCTTCAAGGACTTCTCGTCCATCCTTTTTCGGTAAATTCAAATCTAATAATATTAGATCTGGACGAGGAGAATTGGCAAATTCCCCTTCTTTCCTTAAAAATTCCATCGCCTCCTCTCCATCCTCGGTAATATTGAGATTATTGTTGATCCTGCCTTCCTCAAATACTTCCTCCACTAATCCGATATCGCCTTCATTATCTTCCACCAAAAGAATTTCTACTGGCCTTCCATTGTTATCACGTCTCATTATATTCCTCCTCATCAAAATTAGATATAGGTATATTAAAATAGAAGGTAGAACCTTCTCCTAATTTAGAATCAACCCAAATACGTCCACCATGTCTTTCCACAATCTTCTTACAAATGGAAAGACCGATACCAGTACCAGGGTAATCCCTTTTTTTATGTAATCTTTTAAATACTTCAAAAATTCTTTCTGAATACTTTGGATCTATTCCGATTCCATTGTCCTTCACTGAAAATAACCAATATTTATCCTCTTGACTTGCTGAGATATGTATTTTAGGATTATCCTTACTACGGAATTTTAAAGCGTTGTTTATTAAATTCTGTAATACCTGGGTCATTTGGGTACCGTCCACCATTATTTCGGGTAGGGTGCCATGTGTAATAGTGGCAGAGTTTTCCTTTATTGATACGGATAAATTAGTTAAGACTCTATTTAATATTACTTCACTATCCGTTAATTCGAATTCATTTGCCTGAGTGGTTACCCTGGAAAATGTTAACAGATCATCTATCAGGTTTTGCATACGAGTGGCTCCATCCACAGCAAAATGTATATACTTATCTGCTTTTTTATCCAATTTTCCCTCATATTTCCTTTCTAAAAGCTGTAAATAGCTAGCGATCATTCTCAAAGGTTCCTGCAAATCATGGGAAGAAACGTAAGCGAACTGTTCAAGTTCGGCATTGGAACGGGCCAATTCATTAATTTTTAATTTCAAAAGTTCTTCTGCCTTTTTAAGTTCAGTGATGTCACGGGCAGCGGCAAAAACTCCGATAACCTTTCCATTTTCATCGGAATACACTGATGCATTGTATAGTACAGGAGTTATATCTCCATTTCTATGGTGGATTTCCAGGGGATAATCAATTACTTTTCCCTTCTCAAATACCAGTTGATAGCCTTTTCTAGCTTTATCCGGTTCTGTGAAGTAGTCTGAAAAGTCAGTGCCTATAAGATGATCCCTTGAATATCCGGTAACATCTTCTGTAGAATCATTAACATCTGTTATCTTTCCATTTGGACCAATAGTAACCAATGGATCTATACTTGCCTCAATCAAGCTACGGTTATAAATATTTGATAGCTTCAACAGCCTTTCATTTTCCTTCAGAGCTTTATTAAGGGTTATTAATTCATCTCTCTGCTTCTCCAGCTCTTCATTGGTCACCTGAAGTTCCTCAGTTGTGGCCTGTAATTCCTCATTAGAAGCTTTCAATTCTTCAGCTAACTGTTGCTCCTGTTCCAACAACTTCTGTTTCTCAGCTTCAGCAAGTTTACGTTCAGTGATATCACGGGCAGCGGCAAATACGCCTATAACTTCCCCATCTTCATTACGATAAATGGAAGCATTATATAAAACTGGGGTTACGATACCACTTTTGTGTTTAATTTCTAAGGGATAATCTTGGACTGTTCCTTCCTGGAAAACCAGTTGATATCCTTCTCTGGCCTTTTCCGGTTCAGTGAAGTAATCAGAAAAGTCAGTCCCAATAAGTTCATCCCGGTTAAAACCAGTGACCTTTTCTGTTGATTTGTTCACATCGGTGATCTTACCGTCCGGTCCAATGGTGACCAGGGGATCTATGCTGGCCTCAATCAAACTACGGTTATAGATATAAGATAGTCTAAGTTCTTCTTCGGCCTTTTTAAGTTCATTAATATCACGAGCAGCGGCGAAAACACCAATTACTTTGCCCGATTCATCTTTATAGACCGAAGCGTTGTACAGTACCGGAGTTATATGGCCATTTTTATGCATAATTTCCAGAGGATAATCAAGTACCATTCCTTCCTGAAAAACCCTGGTGTAACCTTCTCTGGCCTTTTCCGGTTCAGTAAAGTAATCAGAAAAATCGGTTCCAATAAGTTCCTCTCTGGGACGGCCAGTTACGATTTCTGTGGAGTTATTAACATCTGTAATCTTACCATCCGGACCGATGGTAACCAGGGGATCAACACTGGCCTCAATAAGACTACGGTTATAGATATAAGATAGTTTCAACTCCTTTTCAGCCTTTCTTAATTCAGTGACATCACGTGCTGCAGCAAAGACACCGATAACCTCATCATCTTCATCCCTATAAACCGAAGCATTATACAGAACCGGTGTTATGAAACCATCCCTGTGCTGGATCTCCAGAGGATAATCAAGTACCATCCCCTCCTTAAACACCTGCTGATATCCTTCTCTGGCCTTTTCCGGTTCAGTGAAGTAATCAGAAAAATCGGTTCCGATAAGATGTAATCTTGAATATCCAGTGATTGTTTCAGTAGATCCATTAACATCGGTGATCTTACCATCCGGGCCAATGGTAACCAGGGGATCAACACTAGCCTCAATAAGACTACGGTTATATGTGCTGGCTAATTTTAGTGCCTGTTCTGCTTGTTTGGTTTCTGTAATATCGTTGTTGATTTCCAAGAAACCGGTTACCTCATTTTTTTCATCTTTCTGTAAGGACCATCTGCTGGATACTATTATTTGTTTTCCATCTCTCTTTTCATGGGTTAATTCACCTTCCCAACGGCCCTTTTCTAATACTACGGCTTTAATCTCTGATAGGGGTTTTGAAAATTCTGTGTTCAATAATTCATTGGGGTTTATGCCTAATGCGCTTTCTTCTTTCCATCCGTACATTTCTTCTGCGCCTTTATTCCAGAAGATTATTTCATCGTCTAAATTACGGACAAAAATAGCATCATGTGTGAGATCGATCAGGTCCGCCTGTTTTTTTAATTTTGAAGTTCTTTCATTTACTTGTTCTTCTAAATTGTCGTGAGCTTCTTTAAGGGCTTCTTCAGCTTTTTTACGCTCATTGATATTACGTGCTACATGAACGCTTCCCATAAGTTCCTCTGCTGAATTATAAAGGGGTGATGCACTGACGATGAAATCACCGCCTAAATTGTCTTCATGAACTTCTGAGGTGTGTTCGCATCCATCCTTAAGTAGTTGACTATGTGGACAGAAATAAGGGGGCTCATCTGTTCCATGTACAGCCTGATAACAGTGCAGTCCAACACATTCATCTGGATCTAGGCCTAATTTCGCTGCCATGGCTTTATTTACACGAACAACCTTGTGTTCATGGTCGAGTATGGCTATCAGATCCGGCACAGCATTAAATGTCTGCTCCCAATTTTTTTTAGACTGAATAGCCTCCTCTTTAGTCTGTTTATGTTCAGAATTTTCAATTATGTCCCATTTACCCTCACGTTTGATCAGGGCAAATTCATGGTTATTGATGACATCTATTATCTCTGCTGCTGTGCATCTGTCCAGAGAATATGTGCAAAGGGCAATCATTTGATATTTGCCGATGACGTTGTCCACAGCTTCTTCATATTCAACAAAATCATTCCAACCCTCTTTTTCAAGCCAGAAAGTATTTCCGGTTAATCTTAAGCCTTCATAACCATCTTTCAATGCTTGATTAAGCTTAGAAACCCAGCCATTTAAAACCCTGTCTGAATCAAAATCACCTTCTATAACGTACCATTCGGTATAGGAGATGATTTCAATCTGTCCTTTTTCCAGGTAATAATCGAGGTTTGGAATTTCCCTCCCCAGTGATCTTTTTGCCTCTTCTGCTGAAAGAGGTTCTGATGTGACCCACATACAAAATTCATTGTTTTCGAGCCCTGATTTAAGATAAGGAACAAGGACATCAATCAGATCCTCCTTTGTCTTGTAAAACTGACAAAAATGAGTTCCCCATGGGATTTTTCCTATTATATCAATTCCTGAGTTTCTAATAATTCCCTTCATCTAATAATTCCCTTCGAGTATGTTTCACCATAGTTACTTTATTTTGATGAATCCCTGATAAATTCAAAAAATATTTTAGAGGATTATCTTTGGTTTGATTTACAAAAGATTCGAATTCTATCGGTTGTCATTACCCGAATTACTTAAATTTTCGATAACATTTACAAATTGTTTATATATTTATAAGATGAATTAGAACCTTTTTAAAGATAAATTTTTTTATCCATAACAGTGAATAAATAGAATATTGCAGTATAAAGTATAGAATATAGAAAACTAATAGAATATTGCAGTGGAATATAGTGAAAATAAATATATAATAGAATGTA
>MVQY01000090.1 GCA_002067325.1 Methanobacterium sp. PtaU1.Bin097 | reverse complement strand
CTCTTTTTTGGATGAAACCTTTTCTAAAGGTTTCAATTATGTCACCTCTTCGTCTAATCGTTTTTCACGTAAAATTCCTCTGTATTTATTCTTTAAATAGTAAATTGGGGCTTCTCTCTGAAGTGTGGCCTCAGTATGATATTGTGGAGTTCCCATCATGGCCTTGTTGACTTCTCCAAACCATTTATTAATTTCACCAATCAAATTACAAAGTGCAGCCTTCCATGATTTTGCAAATTGATTTAATATGTCTTGTATTTCCTCTACAGTGAAAGAAACACCATTTAAATATACTAAACCGTCTTTAACCTCTATTTCTTCTATTTCCATTCTATATCACTTCTCCATCTAACTTTTTTTCACGTAAAACGATAATAATACCATTCCGTTTCAACTTCAAGGATAGGATATGCTCCTCCTCATCCAGGGGGAAGTTATTAAGTACTTCCTGTATCTCCCGGACAAGATCATGCTGATTCATGGTAATACCGATGAGTTCGTCCTTTGATTTCGTCCAGAGCTCCCTTTTAAGGGTTTGAAGGTTCATTCTAAACCTCCAGTTTATCCTGCGTATTGTGTCTGTGAACGCATAAGTGGCAAGCTCCGATACATTCTTCCCCGGATTCTGATTTTATGAGGTTTTTCCAAAGTTTCTTTTTATTACTATGTTGTTCCATCCACCATCGATGCTCCAATGACATGATAGTTTCGTCTTTTCGGAAATCATTATGGCTTATCCATTGCATTTCTCTCATTTTCTTCCAGAGTCCAGGATAATACTTAAAAAGAATCCGTAACTCATCTAAGGTTTGGAGTGGACAACACCAACAATTATACCTACTCCTATGTTCATAAACCCCACCAAAGTCGAAGCCTTCTTTATAACACATCTTTAAGGCTATGGCTTCAGTGATATTGTATTCAATGAGGGGGTATCGTATTTCCCCTTTCTGGTATCGTTTATTTCCTGTGCGGTGTTGTTCATCGAAGGCTATTCCAACGTATTGTGTTAATCCTTCTTTTACGTACTGTTTGAGATAACGGTTCATTTCATCTCGTTTAATGCCAGTACACCAGCGTGTTAGGGGTGATGCGAATCCCCATTTTTTGAATCCTTTTTGTATCTGTTCTGAAATATCGAGGTAAATGACTGGCATCTGCATATACTCTTCAACTTTTTTCATGTGTTTATCTATGCCTGGCCACATCCATTTGCCAACGTCTGCATAGAGTATTTCATCTAAAGGAAGACCATGCTTTTTTATTAGGATTAATACCGCTGTACTGTCCTTTCCACCCGAATAAAGTGCTATGTGTTTCATTAGTTAAATCATCCCCTGCCGTTTCCAGAGTTCCTGTTTCAGTTGCTGTAAGCCCATATTAAACCACTATTCCTTTTTGTAATACAATAATCCTCCCATGAGACCTTCTTAAATATCGCTTTATGGTTAACCCACCTAGCCAGTCCATTACACATAAATCCAAACATATTTTCACGTCCCTTTTAAGCCATTCCTATTATGCCCTTTTCCTCTAAAACCTCAAGTATAGTATCAATAACTCTTCTATCATCATCTTCATCTGTTGAGTAACCCTCTTCCAAAATCCCCCCTGTTTCTAGATTAATAGCGGCCTTTAAATCTCTTCTTAGAACCATATAATCTCTTAACGTCAATTTCTCCATTCATATCACCTCTCCATCTAAACTCTTTTCACGTAAATACACCGTAATACCATTCCGTTTCAACTATCCATCCTCCTCATCAAATCTACATAAACAATATCTACATTGATAAGAACCACCTGGCATTGTTGGTGGGTCAATATCTTCACTACCGCACTCTGGGCACTTCATTAATTACTCCTCCTATTTTTAACTTTTGGTTTAAGTGAGACTGTTAATACTCCATCTTTTACATGAACTTTTCTTATATTAACTTCTGAACCCAATATAAGTACTTCTCCCTTTACATCTTCTTTTTCGAGTATTCTTGCTGGTTTTCTTCGCCCATAATCCAAAATTATTTTTTTAATTTCCATTCTATAACCACCGTAAAAAATAAAAAGAGATTTTTACTCTCAATTATTATTTGGGTATAAATTATTATTTCCTATAACCAATTTTGACCCGAAGTAATCCTGATCTCTAATTGGCACGGTGTTTGTTTCATTTATTACTTCCACAACAGATAGTATATTAGGGAAGCCGGTGTTGTATCCTTCTCTCCAGCCGTAGTACTTTATTTTGTAAGTTCCGTTAACTCGTAATTTATGGAACAACTCTCTCGTTGCGAATTTATTAAACAAGAAATTCTCATCATTAACAAATTGCTCTCCCTCCTTCGTAGTCAACATCAACTGATCAGCATTATATATTTCCATTATACCATTTTCATTGGCATGTATTCCTGTTTTAGGATACCAGCCCTCTACAGTTATAATTTTCTCCTGCACTGATGCTTTTTCTACTTGGTTGTGCCACATCACATTACTATAAGGTATCATAACCAAAAATGCTATAAAACCTACTATCATGAAAGTTTCAATTCCTTTTCCTGTATCTTTTGTTAATCCACCTATTCCTAATCCAGCTACTAAAGCCGCTATGAATGGAACTAGTAATATCCAAAACATATAAAATAGTGTTCCATCCCACCATGTTGGTTGTTCAAATACCATCTCTAACATCTCCTTTTTTATATTCCACAATTCGGTGGGGTTAATCTTGGCCCACCATTTTCCTTTTCTTCTTTTGTTTGTTTTGGTTTAATTCTCGGCTCCGGTATAACCTCTACCGCACCCTCGTTGATCCAAATATGAACCGGTTCTTTACCGGGCAACGCTTTACCCATTATACAATATCTGTCTTCTCCAAATATCTTTTGTGTTCGAGCATATAAAGCGCCTTCGAAACCACTTATTTTATCTTTAACTTTTTGTCCGAGCTTATATTTACCTTCAGTTTCTTTAACCTCTAAATTACCAATAACATTTTCATCCAGAATTTCAATTAAACCTTCATCAACCCAATTTCCCGCCGGTTCTTTCCCAGGTAGCGCTTCGGCTTTCAATAAATACTGGTCACATCCAGTAATATATTCTGCCCGTTCTTCCAATCTTCCTACAAAACCGCTTAAGATATCTTTTCCTTTAGTTCCTAATGTAAACTTCGCTTTTTTCTTCTCTCTAAATAGCATCTTAACTACCTCATCTTAGCAAATACTTGAAAGACTTTACCAGATAACTTCTTCTTGTCTGGGAACATGCGTGCAAATGCCTGCATCTTCTCCCCATCTGTTGCGTCTTCGCCAACTTCTGCTATAACAGCTTTAGCAAACTCCTTTAACTCATCTGTTACATTCATTTCTCGTGTCATTCGCCTATAGGCGGACATTATCTTTTTTCTCACTTCTTCCGTTTCAACTATCTCCTTAGGATTATCCTCCTTTAGTTCTTCAAGTGCATAATCTATAGCTGTAACTCTATCATCTAGTCCAATATTTTCTTCTGCTTTTAGTAATGCCATTCGCACTTCATTACCCGAAATACCCGTAGCAACTTTAGTACCCTCCTCTACACCATAGGCTTTATTTTTTATCATGTAATTTTCGATGCTTCCCCAATGCCATACTAGACCTTCAATAATTGTGCCGTGACCTAATCTGGTAGCTTCGAGATTCATTAAATCGAAGAATTTCTTAAGCCTTGGGAATATTGCTTCAAAATCTCCGTCTTCAAATACTGCTTCTTGTTTAATATATGGTGAGTATAAATCTAAGAATTCTTCTGTTGGTGTTGCGATTGAATATGGTGGCTCCTCTTTCGAAAATACTGTTTCGAGCTGGTACCCCTCCATTATCATCGGTAAAGAATGTTTCTTAGCAATTCTACGAGTCCTTTCAAAAGGTAAACTTTTCCCTTTATCGAGAATTGTCAGTAAATCCATACTTAAGGATATACCAAGAGCATTATAATTGATGTTGTGTTTTTTAATGCCCTGACCATAAATCTCATAGGAGAAGCTGTATTTCTCCTCAAATACAGCGTTAATCATTTCTTCTGTAACCGATTCGTTATATCTGCCTTCAAAACCTTTATTTAAATCTGGCATATTACGTGTTTTTGGTAAAGCCTCTATACATTCACCATCTTTATCTAACAAAGGGAATATAGTTATATTCGTGCCGTCGGCTTTCAATAACCCATAAATTTTCTGTCCAAGATGTGGAGTATATCTATTTAAACTATTAAGTTTCGGCATTGATTGCACATATTGAAGGACTTCGTCTCCATTAACTTCTACAATAAGGAGTGGCCCTTTAAAGTATCCCCTCTTGGATTTGCAAATATATCCTTCTACTTTGTTCCCTTCTTGGGTTTCTAATTTAAATGGATGAATATTTTCTAATTCTTCATTACCGAATAGGTTCCATGCCTGCTCTCGTGTTATATGCATCGTAATGACACCTCCAATTGTCTTCCTTTCCCTATCATTACATCTTCCTCATACTTTCACGTAAGTTCCGCTGCAGACATCTTTAATATTTTTGTCTGAATTAGGGACTTTATTTTCTTTAAACCATAAATCTAAGAGAATACTATCTAAAGTACTGCAGTTTTTATGGTCCATTACTATACTACCATCAAATTTATTCTGGCATAAACACACCCCTTCAGGTAATTTGAGATATTCTGCAATTAACGTCAACTCAAATTTAGTTACCTCCTCTCTGTTATTTACTTTTTTCTGAATTTCGTCTAAGGTGTTGCTAAAATTCGCCCTTTTCCAATATTCTTCTGTTTTAAACATCCTCATTCATCGCCTTGCAAACTTTTTCTGCATAATCATAAATGTCTATACCTTCCGGAATATCATCTTTCCAAAAAGTCACTACATTCTCATTTTCGTTATATGTATCAACTATTTCTACATCAAGGTCCTCTTCGACTTTAAATCTTTCTTTTCCTACTATCTCGAAAATTATACTTTTAGTGCCGGTGAACTCGTGATAATCTTTCATAACTTTGAATAATAGGATCTAAGGTATTATTATTTTTTATTTTATTTTTTTCATTTTTTGTAGGCCATATTTCG
>MVQY01000089.1 GCA_002067325.1 Methanobacterium sp. PtaU1.Bin097 | reverse complement strand
CCCATGAATACTACCAACTAAAAAATCAAGTACCAGCCAGGACATATATATAACTGGTGAGAAAATGAGGGTGTGGGTTGAGCGCAGAGTTGAAGTTACAGATGAAAAGGTAACTGAAGTCCTGAATGAATATCTCCTGGGAAGGGACATAGAGGTACCGGATATACTTTTTCTTAAAAGCTTCGAAGTGAAGATAGGACTATCTTTTTATTGGATTAACCCTGAACACTGCTTCTACGATGCCTTAGAACACAGGATGCTGTGCCGGCTTGAAGAGGTGAAGATGTGCCTTAGTGAGTGGGAATCTGCCCAGGAGATGTATGAAAAATCTGGATTTGAAGTGATGAATGCTCCAGATGATGTTTAATAACAATAAAATAAAGATGATGGTGATGGGTTTTTACACCCGGACCATATGGACTCCTTTTAATAAAATAAATATAAATTCCGCAATCAGATCCCCCATCACCGTAATTTTATTTATACGAACCTATTAATAAGTTTTTTCTAAATTTTATATCAAAATCTGTTGCCTATGAGTTAACTAAAATCCAATTCTTAATATTTATATATAAAATAAATCATAGGTTGTGTTAGGAATTACTATTAGTTTTGTAGAGGGGAGAGTACTAAATGGCAAAAGCAGGGGTAATGATCGTAGAAGATGAGGCCATTACTGCCTTAGAAATTCGAAACGTAATAGAATCAGCAGATTACGAAGTTTTATCCGTGGTATACAGTGGTGAAGACGCTATAAAAGAAGCTCTAACCTTAAAACCCGATCTAATTTTGATGGATATCATCCTGAAGGGAGAAATAGATGGAATAGACGCCGCCCGTAAGATCAAGGAATTCATGGATATCCCGGTTCTTTACATCACCGCTCTCGAATCAGTGGAACCAAACCGGCTTAAAAATACCAAAGGCGCAGGGTTCCTGGTTAAACCTATCTCTGAAGGAGAATTGATGAGCAACATCGAAATCGCCATTCACAACTATAAAAATAACAAGAAGGAACTCAAAAACACTAAATCCGAAAGTTTAAGTGATGTGCAGGTTTTCCTCCAGAGCATGATTCCCCAGTTATCATCCAACCTATCCATTGATAAGAGAGGGGCCTTCCTGGGGATATTCCACAAGAAATTCGAAAAATTCATGAAACCCCGATTCCTCAAGGAAACCGGGAGATACGATAAGGGAGTATTTGATAAACTCCCAGAAACAGGTAAACTGCAGGTCTACCTCAACTGGATCATCACCTTCTTCCAGAACCTGGGCTTTGAAGTGGATGTATTCGATCAAAGGGATGAATGGATAGTCACCTTCCGGGACTGCACCTGGTGTGAGAGAAACTATGAAAACATATTCTGCTGCCTGATATGCCAGGCTATCCTGAAACAGACCTTAAGTTGGACCGGTATTGATGGGGATATAGAATCACTTTCCGATGCCAGCATCAACAAGCCACTATGCAGATACAAGATAGCCCTGAATCATGACTGATTTTGTAAAATATGAAAAAACTAATTTTATATTTTAGGGAGATTTTAAATGACTAACGACAGTAAAGAGTTATCTAAGATGGATAAATTTCTAGAAAAGGGTAAAGAACACCACCGAGCGGAGTTCATCGCGGCGGTGATCGTCAACATCATACTCTACTATATAGCCAACAATCTCTTGAACTGGCATATCAGCTTCATAGCCCCTACTTTCGCCGATGTGTTATGGATTGTGAACTATTTCCTCCTGGCAGCTATCATAGTAAACCTGATATTCATATTCTATCACCCTAACTGGTTAAGGAACCTCCTACAAGCCGTAGTCGATGTGCTGTTTATAATAACTGCCTACACCTTTTTTATGGTATTTCCATTCCTGGTGGGTGAAGGCCTGGCTTTCGCTTTGAAGATCCTCATCGCACTGATGATAGTAGTATCTGTCATCTCCCTGATAATCCATATAGTTAGATTCGTTTTGGGATTGATCTACAGGGATTGATGATGAAAAACATCATTTTTTAGATTTAATTAGTTCTTTTTATCTAATTAACTCTTTTTATCTAATAAACTAATTTTTTAATATTTTTAACAGTCGTACTTCCTAGAAATCCTTTAAACTCTCTTTTTGTAAACCCCCTGTGAGATAACGATAACTATATATTACTCCTTAGGTAACATATTGAATGACTCAAGATATGAGGCGATAAAAAATGAGAAGAAGAAACAGGACTATTTTAGATAGGAAAGGTTTAGTCGAGAAGATGCTGGAAGACACGGCCCAGACCATCGACAACATCAGATACGACATTGAAAAATCCATAGTTGACTACACATTTGTCCCAGGTAAGGACATAATAGAAACAGACGACAGCGTAATAGTGCACGTGGATCTGCCCGGCATCAAGAAAGAGGACATCGAACTAAACGTAACCGATAAAAGGATGAAAGTCAAAGCAAAATTCGACATCACCAGCAAAGTCGAGAGGGGAAGTCACATAACCATAAACGACCAGAAAAGTGGTTATTTAAGGAGAACAGTAAGGTTCCCCAGAAAAGTGATACCAGAACAAGCAGAAGCCCGCTTTGACCAGGACGTTTTAACCGTGGAAGTCCCTAAAGAGGAAAAAGAAGAAAGCTTCCAAGTAGAGATAAAATAATCTCGAAAGCTTTTCTAGTTCCCTATGGGAATTGATGGTTAGAATCTGTTGAATTATAAACCAGTTTATCTACGTAAGGTTAACAATCCCGTCTATGGGTGTTAAATATCTGTTTACGTAATGTATTAACTCTCACAAAGTGGTTCATCCAATTGGCCGGCCATAATCAAACTCGTTTTTGTATATCCCAGTGGACCAACACTTCTAGGAGTTTCACCACCTCCCGGTCCACTCACCGGCTCTTTGGCTGCATCTTGAGAGTTTATTCCCACTGGTTTATATCATCCTTTTTTTGATCAACTTCTCATTGTTAGAGTGTATACTCCACAAGATTGTATACTCCACAAGATTAAGATGCAACCCCACCTAAAATCCCAACTTGTAGAATTAACCAGTTTTTGGGTGGTTGGGTTAATTTGGGCATAATTTGGGCATATCTATTTTAGGCAAAGTTTTAATAGAAATAATCATACATAAAGTTACTTTAATAAAATTCAACATAAAGTTACTTAAATTTCAAAGTTTGCATAAGAGATTAAAAAAAATGTTGCATAAGATAAAAAAGAGAAATACATGAGAAAATAAAGAAGGAGAAATTAAATGGGTAATTCTAATAAACCTAGCTCTATAAGAGATTATCTTCCACTTAAAAAGAAAGTATCCGCCCAGAAAAATATAGGACTGCTGGTGGACGGTCCCAACATGCTCCGTAAGGAATTCAATCTTGACCTGGAATCCATCCGGGATCTGATGTCTGAATACGGAAAGATGAGGGTGGGAAAGGTCCTATTAAACCAGTACGCCTCGGACAAATTGATAGAAGCCATTGTAAATCAAGGGTTCACCCCTATCGTGGTAGCCGGTGATACCGACGTACACCTAGCCATGGAGGCAATGGAACTCATCTACAACCCTAACATAGATGTACTGGCCCTGATGACCCGTAACGCAGACTTCCTACCACTTTTAAACAAGACCAAGGAAAATGGTAAGGAGACCATAGTGATCGGTGCCGAACCAGGCTTCAGCATAGCCCTGCAGAACACAACCGACAGCGCCATAACCGTGGGAAACCCCCACCCATCACCAGGGAAATAATTATTTCTAATTATTTTAATCAATATATTTTAAAAATAAAGGGGAGATCCAACATCTTAAAAGTAGTGGATTATCTCCCCCTGGTTCTATTTAAATTACGGGCCACATCCACAAAATGCTTTTCTTTAAAGTATTTTTCCTGGTGACTTAATTCATTTAAGGTCTCTAATATATCCTGATTGATTTTATTATCCCAGAGAAGTTTGTGTAATGAATGCCAGGATTTCTTTTTGTAGATGATGTCACTTCCACAGTTCATGCATACCTGAACATCATCTGGAACTTCCTCATTACAATAGTGACATTCCACTTCAACTCCCCCACAATCAATCATTGTCATTCCTGATAAATAATGTTTATGGTAACATGGTAACAAACATCATTCATATAAAAAATTTAAAAAAACAGTAAGTGGGGAAGAAGTTAAACCTGGAGGGTAGAACTTAAACTAGGGGGAAGAACTTGAACCTAGAGGAAGAACTTAACCTAAATTTCTTCCTGTAACCTGGTTATACGTTCCATGGCTTTCTTCGTATTTTCCAGGGTGTTGAAGGCGGTTAATCTCAGATAACCTTCTCCACTGGGTCCGAAGCCAACCCCGGGTGTGCCTACGATGTGCGCCTTTTCCAGGAGCAGGTCGAAGAAGTCCCAGGAATCGATACCATCCGGTGTTTTAATCCATATATAAGGTGAGTTTACTCCACCGTAAACGTTCAAACCGATCTCAGTTAAGCTTTCCCTGATGATAGCTGCATTTTTCATGTAATAATCTACCAGATCTTTAATCTCCCTTTGTCCTTGTGGGGTGTAGGTTCCTGATGCTGCAACCTGTATTGGATAGGAGACACCGTTGAACTTGGTGGTTAATCTCCGGTACCATAATTCATTTAAAGAATGGGGGTTACCATCTGAATCATAACCCACCAGTTCCTTGGGCACCACAGTATATGCACACCTGATACCGGTAAAGCCAGCGTTTTTGGAGAAGCTTCTAAATTCAATAGCCACTTCTTTAGCACCTTCAATTTCATAGATACTGCGGGGGATATCCTCTTCCTGTATATATGCTTCATAAGCAGCGTCAAATAGAATCACCGCCTTACTTTCCCGGGCGTAATTCACCCATTTAGTTAACTCGTCCTTGGTAAGTACCGTTCCAGTGGGGTTGTTGGGGAAGCATAGGTAGATTAGATCTACGGGTTTTTCTGGGAGTTCCGGTACAAACCCGTTTTCTTCAGTGCAGGGTAAGTAGACCAAGCCCTCATATTTACCATCTTCTCCCATAGGACCTCCACGACCGGCCATTATATTACTCTCCACGTATACTGGGTATACCGGGTCGGTTATGGCTACCACGTTGTTTACACCGAATATCTCCTGGATGTTCCCGGTATCCGGTTTAGCCCCTTCACTTACGAATACTTCTTCCTTGTCTAATTGGATCCCCCGTGGTGTGAAGTCATGATTGATGATCTCTTCGATGAGAAAATCATAACCCCGGTATGGTCCGTAGCCTCTGAATGTCTCGGCCTGACCCATTTCATCCACACCTGTCTTGAATTTGTCAATTATCGCTGGTGGTAAGGGTTTTGTCACATCACCAATACCCATACGGATGATATTGGCATCAGGATTTTCATTCTGGTATTTTTCGACACGGGTATCGATTTCTGCAAATAGATAACTGCTCTCCAGTAGCAGATAGTTTTCATTGATGGATGACATATTGGATTCCTCTAATTATAATTTTAAAATAGACTAGTGATCTGTTGATTTCCAGATTATTTAAAATTTGTTGGAAGTGTGGCTTTTGTACATGTAACAATTTAGAAATAAAAAAATGTGGTAAATCAAGTAAGATCTATCTTAATTTACCATAAATGGCCCCGCCGACTATGCTCAAGATACCAATTGCTGCTGCTCCTAGTGGAATACCAGTGTCCTGCATGGGAACTGTTTCAGCGTTTGCTCCTTGAACTGATAGGAAGGTGTAACTGTCTGATGAAAGCAGGATTGGTTCGCCAATTTCTGGATCCCATTCAAAGTATTGGGCATTTACAGTTATTTCACCTGTAGCTGAGACTGTAGCTGGGATGAATAGCTGAGCAACCTCTTCCGGGTACTGATCACCGTATAGCCAGCCGACCCACCATACCCAAGATTCATATTCTTCACTCCAGAAGAAGAATGGGTCTTCAGGGTCGTTGGAAAAGGTATCACCATCGTAGATCATCACTGCTTCATCTTCTTTAAACTGCAATCCAGATTCAGGTTCCACAGAGACCAGTACTATAGGGTCATACAGATATTCGTCGGTGGTTGCATTGGCGGTGACGTTGACTTCATCACCAGGACTGGTCTCAGTGACTTCCTCACCGTTTTCATCAACCACCGCCACATCTACTTCTGATGCTGCAGTAGCTGCACTGGCTAAAATAAGTCCTAAAGATACTATGAGTAAAAATAGTGTTACTGATTTTCGCATTTTTTTCACCTCCCACTTCTTTTTTTTGAACTACCAAATTTAAAAGTATTTTTGTAAACTTTTGCAGTGAATATTCCATTTAAAAGTTTTATCTTTGAATACTGATGAAATTGGATGGTATCAGATGTTTGGCATTCATTATGTTCTTTTATAAACCGAATATAATTAAGTTTTCCTTTTATTAATTTCAGAAAAATAAAAAAGGGAGATAAATCGGTGCGATTTATCTTAATTTACCGTAAAGTGTTCATCCAATAATATTGATCATAGCTAGTACTGTGAAAGCTATTGGAACACCGATGTCCTGCATGAGGAGAGTTTTACCGTTATTATGGTGGTTATGGGGAGTATATTGCTTTTGAATTTCATGTTTGTTATACCAATAAAACAAGATTATTTTGGGACAGGATACACCACTTCGATCCCCTCATCTTCTAAAACCTGGAATGCCTCTGGGTCAGTGGTGTGTATGGGATACAGTTTCTCCGGTTTGATCTCACGGATCATCTCCAGAATCTCCTGGCCGTTGGCGTGTCCAGATGCATGGAAGCCCTTATCTACGTAGTGGATACCGAAGAGGTCCAGCCATTTTTTAACCTTCCCTTCACTTATCTTCATCTCCTCATCGAACGGCTCTGTACTGGACTTTATATATACAGCGTTTACCGGTTTTATGTCGATGAGTTCATTGAACTCGAAGAAGTCGCAGCGGAACAGGTACTCTCTGGGCTCCTCCTGCAGGTCCCGGTAGTTGATTAAATTATCCAGGTCCAGGAAATCCCTCTCCCAGGTCTTGTAATCCCTTTGAATTTGTTCTGGATCTATATCTGATGAGCACATCCATTCACCCTCCACACAGGCGAAGGTCTGGTCATCAACCAGGCCCCAGCTCCTCCTTGGCCTGTATACCATCACATCCTTAACTTCCGGGTAGCCCTGTCCAGTGAAAAGTCCGAGGATATAGGCCTGTTTAAGAGATACCACCAGTTTACGGTCCGTATCCCGGGCCACGTTGTAGAAGGTCTGCAGGCGGTCCAGGTCACGCATGGGATAATTCACCATGACCAGACCTTTGGCCTTACTGATCTCCTCCACCGCACGCTTCTCTATATCCTCCTCGCTGATATTGCTATCACTATTTATCCGCGTCCCCTCACTGAGCATGATGGTGGGGTTGGCTTTACTGGCAATTTCAGTGAATTTCCAGGTCAGTTCCGGCTGCCGGCCGTGGAAACGGAGGTCACCGGTATAGACGATGGTGTCTTCACCACCCTCTGCGATGTAACCCGCCGCCCCGGGTAGTGAGTGATCCACAGGAACCAGTTTGATCTCAAATTCACCGAGTTCATATCCCTGATAAGGTTTTAAAACCCGGATATCCCGTTCAATTTTTATATTGGTTGCACGGGTGTGGCCATCGCCACGCTTCTTAGCTGCAAGCTGGAAGGACTTTCGAAGCCGAGTGTAATCAGAAAAAGATGTAACACCAGTCTCCTCCAGTGCCCTTAAGATAAGGTAGGACTGTTCGGAGATGTATATGGGAATGTCCTCTCGTAAGTGGTGTATATAAGCCGCATGGTCCACGTGTGAGTGGCTGATAAGGACACCGTCTACAGCAGGTTCCTTCTCATAGGATAGGCCGGAATGTCGGAGGTAATCCTCACGGTATATCCCCTTGATACAGGGTAACAAGCCCAGAGTCACAAAATCCATTATCCCATTGGATTTACGGGGCTGGAGAAACTCATCAAGGTATTCATTGGCTGTTCCAAATGCTAAACCAAAATCAAAAAGGAAAGAATTCTTTTTTCCATCTACTTTTATCTTATTACCACCTATTTCACCCACACCACCATAGAAAGAGAGACTAGTCATGGTATACTGTTTACGTTTAAGATGGATAAAAAAATTTTGGTAAAATTTTCAGTGTATTGATATGCAGAGACAAAAAGAAAAATAAAAAAAAGTGAAAATGGTTTTTTTCCTCTAGATTTTATAGGTGACTACCCAGTTAGATAAGCGGTTGTTGGCTCTTAGAAGTTTACTACTTTGGCATACATAGACCAGTTTGTTGAATGGTATTTAATGAATTTTATAATCATATAACACAAAAAATTATTTACAAAAAAAATTTTAATTGTATAAAATAATTTTACGGATAATAGGTGATTATTTAAACGAAATGAATGCAGATATACCCTAAACCTTACAGATAACTTCAATTACAATCTCGTAATCTGGATTATAAGTTTTCCGTACTGTGAACTTCTTGTCCAACACCACAATATGGTTTATCAATTCAACCTTGAACAATCTCCATTCCGGTATGCTTCCACTGATGCTGTAACCGGATATCTGGTATGCATTTAATTTTAAACCATATTTATCCCGTCCGTAAACATAGGGTTCAACGATCCTTTCAGGTCCTCCCCTATAATGGATTTTCAGGAGTTTTTTATCCCTTATGGATTGGCATATCAACTCTTCCATTCTTAACTGGTTATTAACCATGAGTACTCCAACTTAGTAAAATTTTTTTCGGATTTTAGTCCCACCGGAACCTCACCCAGACCGGAGCCCTTGGTGACTTGCCCCCCTTGATGAGTTCGTTGACTTTGATCTCGGCAAATAATGGTTTGGTGGTGATGAGTATCTGGTCCTCCACATCTGGCGGTACCGGCACATGGAGGGGAGCTTCGTTTTGTTTAAGGAATTTCAGTATATCTCTTCTATCCTGGTCACTGAACCCAGTACCCACTTTTCCAAAGTATTCTCCGTTTCTTTCCATCATCAGGGCACCGAAGGGGATGTTCTCGCTTTTAGTGGCTCCAATGATGTACACGTCTACGGTGTCTTCCCTTTTTATCTTGATCCACTGGCCAGTTCTCTTCCCGGGCTCGTATTTTGACCGGGTGTTTTTAAGGATTGCACCTTCATGTCCCTGCCCTGTGTATTCTTTGAAATGTTCCTTTATAGTGGAGTTGTCCACCAATTTAAAAGGCACCAGGCGGGTGCGTTCATCGGGGTGGAGGGCCTCTACCAGTATCTTTTTACGCTCTTTCAAGGGGTGTTTGATGAGGTTTTTCCCATCATACTCCATGATATCGAATATGTGGTAAGTGGCGGGCATCTTCTGGGAGAGTATTTTGATGCGTAATTTATCGTCCACGTTACGGTTAACCAGCTTGGCCAGACCTCCTGGCACGGTCAATTCACCATCTAAAATCCAGCTTTTACCCTTCACATTCTTCTTCAGCGCCTCGGTTAGTTCCGGGAACTTCTTGGCAACCTGGAGGTGTCTCCGGGTCCACATCTTCATAGTGGTCCCATCGTACTCGGTGATTAGTCTCTGCCCATCATATTTGGGTTCGCTGATCCAGGTTCCACTCAATTTTATATCTGGATCTTCCAGTTTGGCCAGCATGGGTTCCATCATAGGTCATTACATCCTAGAAGATAAAATAAATTAGAAATACCATTTAATCCTCAACGGTAGCCAGCATTTTCTCCAGCTCCGCCTCTAAGGATTTCACTTCAGGTGGTTTAAACTCGGGTATCTCAATGGGCTCACCCAGTGCTTTCTTCTCAATTAACTCCTTAACCTGCTGGGTGTAGGTCTCGGTATAGTCTTCCCAGTTGAAATGGAAGGCCATACTATCCACCACCTGAGCCCCTTTATCAACCAGATCAGGGTTTACCTCCGCCTCAATAACTTCCATTTCTTCTGGCGACCGTACCTGTTCATGGTAAAGTAACTGCTTTAACAGGAAACCGTCGTGATGGGGCTGCAGTACACCGATGTACTCGTTGCTCCGGGCCACCCATTTCACAATTGCAACTTTACCCCTCTTCACCATGGCTTCTCTCAGTAGTTGGAAGCTCTGCCCCACACCTCCCCGGGAGGGTGATTCTGTTCCCAGGTAGTAGGACCTGTTTAAGGCAATCACTGGTATCTCATCAAAGTCGCAGAACCCCTGCACCTCCATGGTACGGGTGGCTGCTGGTTTAAGAGCATCGATCTCTTCATCGGTAAACTGGATGCATTCACCGGCTATGATATAAGCTTTCCCTATATCCTCACGGGTTAATTCCTCACCATCCTTATCACATACTTTCTTGTATCGCACCCGTCCGCAGTCCTCCTTATGCACCTGGTGGAAGGGGACGTGTAGATTCCCGCTGGCTGCATACAAGCGGACCGGGATGAAAATCGTACCAAATACTACATGGCCTGACCATATGGATCTCATGAAATTACACCTCACATTAATAATATGGGCTGGGAGGGTAATAAATTTTCCCTAACCCCATTTTAAGGTTAATAATTCATTTTTCTCCATTTAAAGACGTCTATCAGACTTAAATACTATTTTATACATCCATGGTGATAGGTGTGAATTGCCAGGAACTATCCCTGTTTATCTGTCGATTCATGGATTGGTGCATTAAGTTTTGAGCAGGGGAAAATATATATTCCAGTTCCTTTTAAGTGTTTATAAAAACACAAAAGGTTTTATCATTGGAAATGTATTACATTTGGAAGTAGGTAGAGAAGGCTTGTTTTTAAAATCCAGTAGTAAATTAGATGAGATTAGGAGATAGACTCTAAAAAATCCATATTTAAAACTAATAATACTGATAAATCTATTTTAGGTCAAATCATGGGGTATAAATAATGTTAGGGGCAAGGCGTTCTTTAATTCCGGATATAAAGCCGAAAGATAACAGGAATATGATGAAGATTAAGATTTCCCTGGTTATTGTTTTAGTAGTTAGCTGCCTATCTCTAGGTGTGGGTCTGGTTTTAGGGGAGGACAGCGATGAAACTGATTACAAGGTGGTTAAAGTGCTGGTCTACAGTGGTACAGACACCAGTGATATATCCATAGAACAAGTAAAAAAGTGTATGGACCAGTCTAACTTGGAAAACATGACTCCTGGTGTTAAATTCGTTTATGATACTTCGAAGGTGATTAACAATAAAACACTATCCGGTTATGATGTACTTATAATGGCCGGGAGCGAAACTGGTGTCCATTATATATATAACGACGACGTAGATACGGTTGCCCTTAAAAGTTTCGTAGCTAGTGGTAAGGGATTTATTGGTATATGTGCCGGTGCGTATTCAGCAGCTAATTACACAGCTTACTGGGATAACGGCTGGGGACTGGCACCTAGCATCATTAACCTACCCTTCCTGGAAAAAGGAAATGTAACCATTCAGGCCACTTCAGAGGGAACAGGGATAATAGGCAAGGATGTTAGGATGATTTCACATATCAACGGACCCGCTATGAACATCTCTGGTTATGGTGCAGTTGCCTTCGCCACCTACACTGATAGTAACTCCAAATATAATGGCTACGCCGCTATAATTGGAGACCATTACGGTGAAGGCCGGATCGTTCTAAGTGGCGTGCACCCGGAGTTATCACCCCAGCAGGCCGAACTATTGGCAAAATTGATCATGTGGTCTTATAATGGTTCATATGTAAAGGATGCAACTAGTTTAAACACAGGTGATTAGTGTAAGGGAATTATTTTGATAATAGGATAAAAAAAAGGGATTTTCCTTTCTCATTCCTCATCTGTAGATTTAATCGTCCTTAACCTTCGGTTGCAGTTTTTCAGGTTATGGGACACCCTTTCGAGTTCCTTCCCTTGTTTATCCAGTTTTCTTTTAAGCATCCAGTTTTTTATCCATAGATAAATGGACAGTGCCAGAAATAGAATGGTTGCAATAGCCAGGAATATAATCATCACCGTGGCGGCCATGGCCTGCCACACTAAAGCAAAACCATAGATCAGAAAAATAACAGCCCCAACAACTCCGATTATTAGGGCGATGATTATTACTATTTTAATCTTCTTAAGTAGTTCATCATCCACCATTTAAAGACACCAAACCCCTGCTTAAATCTCTTTTCAAATCCTCAATTTGGAATATATGTTAATTACCAAAACAGTTCCCATTTTTGATTTTAGTTTGTAAATTAGTTTATTTATAGATTTGGTATAGTTTTGGGTTTATCTGGTATTGTTTTGGGCTTAAATTGGGAAAATCTATATTTATGCTCCTGTTGATTGTTGTAATAACTCTTAAGAGTTCCCAGGCAAAAACATCAGCAAATTTGGTCAGTAACACTTCATAATTCCCTGGGTAA
>MVQY01000088.1 GCA_002067325.1 Methanobacterium sp. PtaU1.Bin097 | reverse complement strand
TGGTTAGAGTTAAAAAAAAGGGAACGTCTGAAGTTAATACCTTAGAGCTTGAAAAAGCTATTGGTGGCATCATCAGGGAAAAAACAGGGGATAAATTTAAGGTAAACCTGGAAGATCCAGGGATATTCATAAGAACCATTTTAATGGATGATAAAGCCTTTCTGGGGTTAAGGATAATTAAAATTCCTAAAAAACATTTTTTCGATTTAAAACCACATAAAAGGCCCTTCTTCTACCCGGGCTCCATGAGTCCCAAGCTGGCCCGGTGCATGGTGAACCTGACCATGGTAAAGAGGGGGGAGAGACTGCTCGACCCCTTCTGCGGCACGGGAGGGATACTCTTAGAAGCAGGTATTATAGGTGCCAGGGTGGTAGGGACAGATATAGACTATAAAATGGTTAAAGGAACCATAGAAAACCTCAAATATTGTAACATCAGTGATTACGAAGTTTTCAAGGCAGACGTACGGAAATTAGAACTCCCCTACCAAGTAGACGCTGTAGCCACCGACCCGCCATATGGTATATCTGCATCAACACGGGGCGAGGAGAGCCATAGGCTCTGTGAAGAGGCTCTTATATCCCTGGAAAACCTGGTCAAGGATGATGGAAGGATATGTATGGCAACACCCCATTACATGGACATCACGGAGTTTGTAGGGGGAACAAAATTTAAAATAATAGAACAACATCATATAAGAATGCACAAGAGTTTAACCAGAGTAATTTCTGTTCTAGTTAAGGATTGAATAATGGTTAATAATTTATCAAAAAAAAGAGAGGGATTTCCTTGGACGTTAAAATATTCGATACAACGCTTAGAGACGGTGAACAAACACCAGGAGTATCACTTACTCCCGATGAGAAATTGAGGATAGCAACCATACTCAGTGATCTAGGTGTAAATGTCATTGAAGCTGGATCAGCCATAACCTCCGAGGGTGAAAGAGAAGGAATAAAAAAGGTCGTAGCAGAAGATTTACCAGCAGAGATATGCAGCTTCGCCCGGGCAGTGAAATTCGACGTAGATGCCGCCCTGGAATGCGGAGTGGACAGCGTACACCTGGTGGTGCCCACATCTGACCTGCACATTGAACATAAGCTACGTAAAACCAGGGAAGAAGTTAAGGATCTGGCCATCAACACCACAGAATACGCGGTGGACCAGGGTCTACTCGTTGAATTATCAGCAGAAGATGCAACCCGGAGTGACCTGGATTACCTTACACAACTGTTCCGTGAGGGGATAAAGGCAGGAGCAGATAGGATATGTGCCTGTGACACCGTGGGCATGTTGACACCTGATAAATCCCGGGATTTCTACAGTAGACTGTCAAAACTCAAAAAACCGTTAAGTGTGCACTGTCATAACGACTTTGGACTGGCAGTTGCCAATACACTGAGCGCCCTGCAGGCCGGGGCGACCCAGGCCCATGTAACAGTAAACGGGATAGGAGAAAGAGCAGGGAATGCCTCATTAGAGGAAACTGTGGTTTCACTATACTCCCTTTATGATGTAAAGACTGATATAAATATTGAAATGTTATATGACGTCTCTAGAACAGTTTCAAGAGTCACGGGTATACCTTTACAGCCCAACAAGGCCATAGTGGGTGAAAATGCATTTGCACATGAATCCGGGATACACGCCGATGGGGTGATGAAGAAGGCAGAGACCTATGAACCCATAACCCCTGAACTGGTGGGTCACAAGCGAAGATTTGTAATGGGAAAACACGTGGGATCCCATATCATCAAGAAAAGGATACAGGAGATGGGCTTGAAGGTGGATGATGAACAGTTCAAGCAGATATTCACCCGTATAAAGTCCTTAGGTGATAAGGGTAAATGCGTAACCGACGTAGATGTGCAGGCCATCACTGAGGATGTATTAGGTGTGATGGCCGAGAAAGTGGTTGAACTTGAGGAACTCACCGTAGTATCTGGAAGTAAAGTAACCCCCACAGCATCCCTACGACTTAATATAGAAGATAAGGAAGTGCTTGAGGCAGGTATAGGTATAGGACCTGTAGATGCTGCGATAGTCGCAGTTAAAAAGAGTATAAAGGATTTCGCAGATATAGAACTGGAAGAATACCATGTAGATGCCATAACCGGCGGTGCAGACGCCCTTATCGATGTGGTGGTTAAGCTCAAACACAACGGTGACATAGTAACCGCCAGGAGCACACAGCCAGATATCATAATGGCCAGTGTAGAAGCATACCTCAGTGGAATAAACAAGATACTCAGCACCAAATATGTTAAAAAAGTAAGAGAAGGCGATTTATAATCTTAACATAACTTTTTATTTTTTTTGAGGATTTTATAATGGAACACGAAATTCAGGTCTTAGGATTTTCCACAGTTGTAGAGGACATCCCTGGTTTACTAGGAAAATTAGATGATATAACCGGTGATTCCTGTATCATACAGCTTTTAAATGCAGACGGTATAGCCGGGGAAGAACACATCCTCCACGCAGCCCAACAGGCACTTTACGCCTTTAAACGAAATGAAAATCTTGCAAAGGATCTGGGCTTGGAAATCTGTGTACGAGCATCGGCCCAAAGGCAGATATCAAAGGCACTCCAGATATTAGGGTTAAAAAGAGGGTTAAATAATATCTGTGCAGTTCTAGTAGATTGTAACAGCAGTGTGGATAAAGAATTAGAATTACTGCTTGGAAAAAGGGATGATGAAGTCCTAAAAGCAGATGAGAATCACTTAAAGGATCTCTATCAGATCTCTGATGAAGAGATAGAAAATTCCGGCGGTATAACCGGGGCGATGATAGAGAGAACCTCGTTACTCGTTTTAGAAACGTGAATTAGGCTGTATTTAAATCATTCACCAATTCAATCATCCTATCCAGATTTTCACGGGTTAAACAACGTATATCCAGGTTTTTTATTTCTAAAGCAACGGCATCCTCCAGTATCCGGTCATACCTGGGACACTTGGATATCATACCACCGTTACGTACCTTCAGGGCAGCCCTTAATTCGGTCGCTAATTTTTTAGGGTTATCCGCCTTACAGATAACGTTTACACCCCTCCTATCTTCATGGAATACATCCTCCAATTTTTCTTTCAAATAGGAACAGGATGAAATAGTTTTTGATAGTAGGGATGGGGCATTTTTTATTTCCTGGGAGATACCAGCACAGGTAACATGATCTGCCTGTAAAAATTTGAGCGGTGTTTCCAGCACTTCTTCCAGGTCAGTGGATATGAAACCACCATTTCCCACGTTCACTATCTTGGGAGAACCTGTAGAAGCTAAGATGATATGGGAATGCTTTCCATTGGCCAATCGGCTTGTCTCATCACCTAAGGCTCCCGATGCATCCTCTACCAGCACAACTCCCTCTTCATCACAGACATTATAGATTTCTTTTAAGGGCTGTTCAGCTGTATATCCTGCAAAACTGGTTAAAAAAAGAGCTTTAGGGGTTTTTTTTATTAATATATCATCTAATAAATTGGGATTTATTAAACCTTCATCTGTGGGTAGGTAAATTATTTCAAGTCCCAGATATTCAGCTATTTTAATTGTACCAGACCAACCACCCTGATCCGGTACCATAATTTTACCTTGAAAATTGCTCATAACAGTAAATATGGCTGAATTACCACTGTTTAGAATCTTTGAGTATTTATGATGGGTTAAATTACATATGTCTTTCTCTGCCGATTTAATCAACTGATTTTTTGAAGGAATCTGATTAACTGCTTCACACATTGCCTCCCTGGCTTCCTTTGAAGGTTTTTTGAAGTAAAGTTCCATTTAAATCATCTTATATGCAAAAATGAATGAACTTAGCGATGTTATTTGAAAATAATGGGTTTATCTATCTCGCTCTAAAAATGATTTTGTAAGCTTTAACATCTGATTTTTTTCCTTAATTTTCTTTTTTATGTTATAATTTTCTCTGTATGCATTTTCAATTGATTTAACATAGTTTTTACCGTAATCGGTTATTTTATAAGTTCCATGCTGAACTTTATCCACCAGATGTTTGTCTTTTAGATCGTTTAGGTGGTTAGATAATGCAGATTTTTTCAAAGTAGTTTTTTCAAGCAATTTTTGAAATGTTAAAGGCCCTTCTAATAGTAGAATGAGAATTTCAAACCGTTTTTGATGAGCAATTGTTTTTAAAATAGAGATAATCTCAGGGGCTGAATTTAAAAGAAACTCTTTTGAAGAGTTTAAATTTCCTTTTTTTTCCATATATTAATCTTTTTTCTGGTTAGATAAAAATTTTTTTCTTTTAAATGGGTTTTTTTATAAAGTTATATAAAGTTCATAAAATAATGGAATAATATTCCATATAATAGTAAACTTTTTATATTGTCGACAACCACAATTCAATTAAAGATTTAATGTGGAGGTTAATCATGGAAATTAGATTAGAAAAGGTAGAGGAAAATCAAGTAGCCAGTATTTCCCATACAGGTCCAGTTGAAGAGATGGGAGAAATAATAGGAGAAATAACAGGATGGATAATAGATAAGGGGCTTCAAATTATCCAACCCCCATTTGTAGTTTATTATACCAGCCCCATGGAAGTATCACCAGAAGAAATGGAATATGAGGTGGGAATACCTTTTCAGGGGGATGCTAAAGATGATGAAAGGGTTTCTGTAAAAACGATGTCTGAACACCATGTTCTATCCCGCATCCATAAAGGACCTTATCCTCAATTAGGTTCTGCCTATGGAATGATGATGGAATACATCACAAAAGAGGGTTGTGAGATGATTGGAGCTCCCAGAGAAATCTACCTTAACAGCCCACAAGAAGTGCCTGAAGAGGAACTTTTAACAGAAATACAGTTTCCCATTGTTAAAGAAACAACAATAGAAGATATAAACTCAAATATAGAATTTTATGATGTTGCAAAACCACAGGACGTATATGAAATTTTTAAAATTGGAAAGGTGACCAATAAAAGTTCCAAAACATATTTAGAAATTCTAGAGCCTTACCGACCAGCATTAAAGTGTCTTGAGGACTTTAGTCATGTTATGATATTCTGGTGGGCAGATAGGTTTTCTAACAATAAATATCGAACCGCACTACGCACAAAACCCCCATACGCTACCAATAAAGTAACAGGAGTATTTGCCACACGATCAGAGTACCGTCCGAATCCTTTGGCATTGACTACCTGTAGGGTGATTGATGTAAATGAAAAAGATGGAACTGTTGAGATATCAAATATCGACGCCTTTGACGGAACCCCTATAGTTGATTTGAAGCCATATGTACCTGCTTTTGATAGAGTAAAAGATCCGAAAATCCCCAAATGGCTTTCTTTCCTGTGGCCAGAATGGAGAGGAGAACATTAGGTTATATTTTAATTGGTTTTTTAGGATTTTGAGTCAACATCCAGTAACAAATTATAATTAATACAGGAGGGGATACTAAATATATCGATGGCCAAAATTAGTATTTAATACGGTTTATATCCCGTTAAGGATAATTTAAGTCTTATGAAGGAATAAAATGAAACAAGACCAATTTAAACCCAGAAAAATTAAAATAATTAGGGAAAAGACTTTAAAATTAGTGGGCTGTGTTTATTATGGTGATCCATTTCATTCCAGTAAAGAATGGACTATAGAAAATGAAATTGGGGTGTTATGGAATAGATTTTTTAAATTATATGAAAAGTATGGTGATATTTTACAAAAAGAAGTGGTAAATGACGTGGCATACGAAGTGCATATTCAACCAGATGATTACCAGGAAACTGGAAAATTCTATGTGTATGCCGGGATTGAAGTGGGGGAGCTGGAAAAAATGCCAGTTGAGATGTTCTGTAAAGCACTACCCCACACAAAATACGCTGTATTCACATTTAAAGGAGAAGATATGTTCCGAGGTGGTGAATACATATGGAGAGAATGGCTTCCAAACTCAGATTATGACGAAGCCTATCCCTACATGGTATTAGCCTATGATAAGACCAGATACATGGGAATGGATAATCCTGAATCCGAGGTTGATTTCTACGTGCCGGTAAAATTAAAGAATAATAAGATGAATGTCATATGAACTTAAAAATTCATAGGGGAAAATAGAAAAGACTTAAACCCTTATAAAACTATCCAAAGTAGTCTGTCTGGATTGTAACAGCTCTTTTAACAGGTCACTGGTTTTAATGAATTTTTCCAGGGGCAACGTGAGATTACTGGATATATAGGATAGGGCAGTTTTCATATCCTCAAATTCCCTATAGGGCTGGTTCATGGCACTTCTGATATTTTCCCTGACGTTGAATACTCCCAGTGGTATGTAGCCCTGGTAGGCTTCTCTTAAGATAATAGCAGCTGCCTGTTTCTTTTCCTGGGCCAGCTCCTCCAGGACGGCCATCTTGGAGGTGTAGTAACAGCCACCAACCCGGGAGTAACCTTTCTTGCCCCCGTTATTTTCATAATCAGAGAATAT
>MVQY01000087.1 GCA_002067325.1 Methanobacterium sp. PtaU1.Bin097 | reverse complement strand
TGTGTCTCCCAGGATGGTGGGGGCATCTGCTTCCACCGTGATCTCACTCAGGTCTTCATCTGCTTCTTCCTTGAGGCTGTTAATCATCCGCATTGCCCATTTAGCATGCTCTCTTTCATTTTCTGCAGTGTTGAGCCAGATTTCTGAAAGCTGTTCGTATCCCTCCTTTTTTGCGACCTTGGCATAAAGGGTATATCTATTTCGGGCTTGACTTTCACCTATAAAAGCTTTGGCTAAATTTTCTACTGTTTTCTTCATGGTTATGCACCAGTTTTTTATATGGCCATAATAACTATTAATTTTTTTTCATCTTTCAATTACTTTTTTTCCCTTTTAATTAATTTTTTTTTTAGAATAATTTTTTATAATTAATCCACTTATAAATAGTCCCGGTAATTGCTGATAAATATCAAAAATCTTTGAAAAAGTTCTAAAAGAACTGAATAAAACCATATTCGTGAAATAAAGTATTTGGCTCGACTAATGGTTTTATTAAGAGTGGTCCTTAACTTGGCTTCATCAGTTAATAAAATCCAGTTAGTAATATGAAAACAACGTAAATCAAGACCAATAACAGGGCTTTTAGGCGGGTGATGCCTTTACTTCGCAGGTAATAGCTGAAAATCAACACAACTATTACTGTAAATAGGGATACTACCACGAAATCTCTCAAATCAGTGACAAAAATGGGATTTAAAATGGAAATCACTCCTAAAACCAGTGTAGAATTAACCACGGTGGTGCCCAATAAATCACCGATGGTCAGAAGTTTATAGCCATGCAACAATGAAACGGTCTGGAAGGAAAGCTCTGGAAAGGAGGTTCCAATGGATAAAAGTAGAACTCCAACAACAAATAGGGGAATACCAATTTCAATGGCGATTAGGGATGCGTAACTAACCAGGTACCAGCTGCTTATTAAAAGACCTGCTATTCCCAAGGTCAAAAGATGGAACTTTTCACAAACTGAACATGGCCTACGGAAACACCGTCATCTTCTTCAAAATAGCTCTTCTTAATTACCAGCCAAAAATAGGCGATAAATACCATAACTAAGATCACACCATCGACACGGGATAAACCCCCATCTAACGATAAAATTATGGGTAAAAATGCAGTGAAAAAGGGATAAATAGTTTCTTTCCTGATATCTCCTTTGTCAAAATCGATTTTTCCCGCTATCAATACAGCAATACCTATTATCACGGATAAATTAACCACGTTGGTTCCCAGAATATTTCCCAGTGAAAGTTCAGGTATACCCCTTATGGCGGAATCTATACCGATTGCAAGTTCCGGTGTACTGGTGGCAATTCCAGTAATCAATGAACCAGTAGCAAAAAGCCCCAGTTTAAGATAAGAAAAGATACTAGAAATGGATCTGGTGGTGATGATACCACTTAAAACCAACACCATCATTAGGAAGATGAAAATTAGTAAATCGACGATCATGGTTATTTTGAAATAATTTAGGGAAAAAATTTAGATAAATAATCAGGGATCATCCCCCTTTATTGTTTAAATTCTAGGGGGGCTTGTATTTTTTATCAAAATTCCGCCAGGATTTAGCCATGTAGGGTTCGCATTTATCCAGTTCAGTTAAAAGACATGCCCTGATGGTATCACTTTTTATCTCACCGCCTTTATCCAGTTTCTTATTGATATTAGCGAATACTTCATTGATTATGTCTTCTTTCTCCTCTACACTGTAACCTGCATCTATAGCGGCTTTCTGGAGGGAACCTTTAATTTTATCTGGTTTATAGGGCTCTACCGAACCTTTTCTTTTTAGTACTTTAGTCAAATTACCACCTATTTTATATTATATATACGGGAGGAATTAAATTTATTTCTAGAATGCATGAACTTAAAAAAAAATGGTAAAAATAGATCTTTGTTAAAAAAAGGAGATTATATCCGTGAAAGAAAAATACACAACCATTGCAGGGATTTTGTTTTTCCTGGCAGGGATGGTAATATTGATGGGGATCATTACTGCAGGCTTACTATCCAGATCAACCAGTTTACACAACTCATAACAGCATGATCAGCGATTTAGGGTCTACTATACCACCAAACAGTATAATTACTCAACCATCAGCAACCATATTTAACTTGAGCATGATTATAACTGGAATATTGATACTTATGGGGACTTATTTCCTATTTAGATTTTCAGGTGATAGAGTGGCAGTGGTGCTCTTCGGATTATTGGGGTTGGGAGCTTTAGGTGTGGGGGTATTCCCGGGAAATATAACTCCACAACACCCTATATCTGCTCTTTTAACGTTTACAAGTGGAGGATTAGCTGCAGTATATTCTTACCGATTGATTGACACTCCATTCAAATTTTTGACCCTTCTATTGGGTATTGTCTCCCTGTTCTTCCTATTTACAAACCAGATTTTCATGGCCATGTTGGGGGCAGGAGGAGTGGAAAGATGGGTGGCCTATCCTATCATACTATTCATGATTGGATTTGGAGGATATTTAACTGGTTTAAGTACTAGTAAGAGCTAATTAATTAAAAATTAAAGTTTGAATGGAGGTTCTAAACTTACTTCATCAAGCAACGTGCTGGCGGCTTTAATCTGTACTTCATCACCAGTGACTGCCAGTCGCAGAGAACCTTCCCCTCCACTTACACCCCCACCGGCGACTAACTGGGCATCGGCACCGGTTAGGGTGGAAATGGCGTCTATCTCAGTGAACACATCCCCGGTGGTGGGTAATAGCCGCGGACCCTGAGCACCAGGAACATTAAGTAATCGTGCCAGATCCTTTAGATCACCAGTTACACGTTTTTCCAGACCAACAGGATGAATTAGCCTGACACGGCGACCTACCACTGCCTGCATGGCCGCACCAATGGTACCTCCATAAGGATCACCGATAAGAACTCCAGCCTGGCCATGTGAAACATCCAGGGCATTGGCACCCTTTAAAACTATATCCCCATCATTTAGATCATCTACCACATCGAAAATGGTAAGTCCCTTCTTCCAAACACCATTAACAATTACCACATCACCGGGAAATTGGGTCTCATCAGATAGCCGCCCGGTTTCGGTTAAAGGCTGTCCGGGAGGGAGCACCACACCACGGAAAAATCTTTCCCTGGAAAACCCTTCCCCCTGGTTAATGGATGATAGGATCTCCTCTGCCACGTATCCATTGGTAGTACCCGCCACGATAACCAGTGTCCTCTTTTGAATAGCCTCTTTAATAACTTCACTTGAGGATAAGGCCCTGCCAATTAACCTTTTGCCTGCAGCGGGAGTGATTAAGAATTGTTTCATTAGTATCCCCCTATGATTTTTAATAGATATGATAAAATATTACCATTTAGAAGATAAAAGTTATACTAAAAATTGAGGGAGAAATTTAAATGGAGATCACCGAAAAAAGGATACCAGAAGAAAGAGTCGCTTACATCCCCTATATGGGTAGTTATTCTAAAATACCAGAGTTAATGGGAGAAGTAGCTCAATGGCTGGCTGATAAAGGATTCAAGATGACAGGACTGGTCTACGGGACTTACTTCAACTCTCCAGAACGGGTGAGTGAAGATAAACTGCAATACGAGATCGGCTTCGGATTTGAAGGCAAGATAACCGCTATACAGGAAGGAAAAATTGGAATTAAAGAGATACCTGAACACTCCGTACTGGCCGCCATACACAAGGGACCTTACACCGAAGTAGGACCAGTCATACACGCAGTGATTGATTATGCAGTAGAAAATAACTATGACATCGTAGGACCCCTCAGTGAAGTCTACTTGAATGATCCTATGACAACCCCTGAGGAGGAATTGCTCACTGAAGTAAGGATACCGGTTATAAGAATTAAATAGAAGTGAGGATATTGGTTATAAGAATTAAATAGAAATTTTTTTTAAAAAAGTGGTTTATTTGTATCGTTCCACTATCTCAGCAAAAGAGCGGGCTATGTAATCTGTCTGTTCCTGGGTGAAGCCGTAGGCACTGCATTTGAACCATTTAGTCTGTCCCCTTTTGATTCCCACTATCTTCCGCTTTTTTAACTCTTCATAGAGGAAAAAACCACGACGCGGGTGCTTCTCTGCTATCTCATCGAAGACGGGGGTTTCAAATCGTACCAGGTCATGTTCCTTTGGTTTCACACCGATCTGTTTTATACCGCCAATTCTCTCCATTTTCTCCACGAAATCTCTGGTTTTCTGGACTTCTTCATCCCATCTTCCAACCCTCTCTATTACATAGGGCAGAGAGGCCATCAGGGTGGCCACGGGAGCTCCCCGGCTGGTGCATCCCAGCATTTCTATCTCCTTAACGGCATGTCTTTTGGAGAGTTTAAGGACGGTATCTGCCCATTCATCCTTTAAACCCAGCACACCTATGGGACCTGATGCAGCCATACTTTTATGGCCACTTCCCACCACAAAGTCAGCATTGAAGGCCCGAGCATCTACCGGCAAACGTCCCATAGAGTAAGCGCAGTTTAAAAGTAAGGGAACACCATGGTCATGGGCTATCTTACCTATAGCCCTTGCATCGGTGAGGTTACCATAGTTTCCATCTACATGGGTGAGTAAAACCAGGCTCACATCTTCCCCGTAGTCTTCCTGGTAGTCCAACACTTCTTGGTAACTTTCCGGGGTGATACGGTACTCTGGGTAATCGTTACTGGGCACCTCCACCATGTTCAGCTGGTTTCGCTCGGCAGCCAGGTGGGTAGTGTAATGGGCGTTACCATCAACTACGATGGTATCCCCTGGTTTGCAGATGGCATGCATCACTGCAAATTTACCTTCCCTGGCCCCGTGGACGGTACGGGCCTGGTCAACGCCTATAAATTCTGCCAGATCATCCAGAAAATGGTGTATGGCCGGCCGGGATATCTCATCCAGTCTACCGGCACAGTAATCACAGACACTGTATCCATCACTAAATTCATAAAGAGCCTTCCTGGCTTCTTTTGTAAGCACACCACCCCTCTGGAGGGGGTTAAGGTTTAAGTTATCCCTTTCAATGTTCCTGTTGAGTCCGTAATCTTGACATTCCATCCCTATCACTGGTGTTATTTATTTATTTTTATCCATTTATCATTAGTTATATTAATTGATTCAATAAGGTTTGCGCCATGTTTTGAGTATCTTGGTTAAACCCAGATGGATGATACCCGTTTTTGTACCAAAGACAATAGGAGTTTCCTTTAACAATTCATCCGGATTGTTAATTTCTGAATTTACAATAATTCCAGCCCTGCCTATTTCCCTTGCAAAGTGGGCGTCGCTTCCAGCTGATATATTCAGTTTACTTGACTGGGCAAATTCACTGGCCCGGTGATTATATCTTTCCAGGAGACAACGGGAGTTATAGACTTCCACACAATCAACGAAAGGAATATCCTCACTGGTTGGTTTTATACCATTACCCCGGATATTATCGAAGGGATGGGGGATGATTACCAGGCCATTCTGGTCCTTTATCTCCTGAACCACCTCAGGGAATGTGTTTGATTTAACTTCCTCACTTAAAAAAAGACCTATAACTTCACCACGGTCTGTTTCAATTTCAGAACCAACGATGACCTTTAAATCATCAGTTTCATATTCTTTAGCTTTTAAACCTCCCTGTATGGTGTTATGGTCAGTTACTGCCACACCAGAAAGTCCCCTCTTATGGGCAGTTTTGACGATGACTTTAGGTTCCGTGTAACCATCGATTGAATATTTGGAATGGACGTGCAGGTCGTAATTCAATTATAGGCCTCTAGGTAATTGAAAATTTAAATTTTTGTAAGAAATTAAAAAGTAGATTTTTCCTGTTAAAAATTATAAAAAATATTAAAAAGGGATAAAATAATCCCTCTTAACCAAGAATACCCATGTTCTCATTGGTTTTTGCGATGGATTTGGCTGGGTCTGATTCCAGCTCCAGCATGGCCCTGATGGCGTCCACATTTTCCGGGACAACATCCGATTCCTGGTGGATGGCCTGCATGTAGAAGAGCTCCTGATCCACGATGTTCAGGGATTCCTTCCACACTGCTATCTCAAATAAATCTCCCCTGGGCCTTCCAAGATCACGGGCGAATTCCATGACAGAGGCAGTGGAATCCATTCCCTTTTCTGCCTCTAAGAGAAGCACCCGGGAAGTGTTTTCCAGTTTATCTATGACATCATCCACACTTACATCCTTTTCGAGCTCTACCATGAGGTTGTGCTGGTGCATTATAGTGGTGGGCACCAGTAAGGCCATGGTGGTGATATCCAGTCCATACATCACCGTCTGGACGTCAGGTCCATGGTGGGATGGTACTGTTGGTGGGTTAGGCACTATGGCGTTTATTGGACCGGATTTTATCTGTCCAGGGTCTGCTCCACGGCGCACCATGACTGCTCGTACCTTCTTTACACCGGCCAGGTCATCTATTGGTTTTAAAGTTCTGCAGAGTCCGGTGGTGTTACAGGAAACAACACGTATGTAATCTGCTCCCAGGGCATCTTCGAAGTTGCTGAAGGAGTTGAAGGATTTACCTATGGCTTCGTGTTTTTCACCACCCTCAAATATGGCTTTGAGTCCCTGTTTCTGGTATATGTTATCCCTGTTTTTAGCACCGATTCCTCCCGGGGTGCAGTCCACTATAATATCCAGCTGGTCGTATAGTTCATCTATGGTACCGGATATTTCGATACCAGCATCTTTAAACAATCCCTCTCTTTCGGGGGCGCTGATATATAGATCGAAGCCCTTCTCCACTGCCATTTTGGCTTCAAAATCGGGGGTCCGCTTGGTCACCCCCACTATTTTCATATCGTCCTGGCAGTCTACAGCATCTGCCACCCTTTTACCTATGGTTCCGTATCCATTTATTCCAACCGATTTCATATTAGCCCTCCTTAAATCCTGGTATGATCCCTCAATCTACCATGCCTTTTATTTGAATACCCCTTAAAAACCGGTATTTTTTCTAAAAAAGCATCTGGAAATAAAAGTTTTCTATAAAAAATCTTTCTATTTAGGATATTATAAATTTTATGATTTTATTTTAGAGAAATTTACAAATTCCATTTCAAAAAAACAGAAACGCAATATTGGATTTTCTATTGGTGGTGGATAATTGAAATCAGATTTCAAA
The DNA here is from genome assembly GCA_002067325.1 of Methanobacterium sp. PtaU1.Bin097. GTDB lineage: Archaea > Methanobacteriota > Methanobacteria > Methanobacteriales > Methanobacteriaceae > Methanobacterium_A. The sequence continues at coordinate 5,230 of MVQY01000087.1, read as the reverse complement.
TAAAATAAAAAGAAATAAGGGAAAAAAGAGGTCACATTAAACTCTTTTCCCATCAACCTTCATTTTTAAAGGTTGATTATTTACATCGCATCTAGTTTCTCGGGCAGGTAGGTGTCTACCACGTATTCCAGCCCATACTTGGAGAAAGACTGCTGCTCTGCCTTCTTACCGATCTTAAGCATCTTCTTGATTTCCATCTGCCACTGTTCGTCCCGGTAACGGGGGTCCTTACTGAGTTCCTTTAATCGGAGCACGTCGATGTCCTTGAGTGGGTCGGTGGGCAGGTCGTAGTTGATTATGTCGCTGGCGGTAACTCCTAAGAACTTAGCATCAGGGGTGGCCAGGTCATGGTTTACATGGGCCAGTTTGGCACTTCCAGAGATGATTACCATGGCGATGTGGAACCCCCAGGGGTCTCCGTCGTTACAGATATAAACAGGTAAGTTCAGGTCCTGGTTAACCCTTCTTAGGAATCTTCTGGTGGCACGTGCTGCCTGTCCCTTGAGCCCTACAATCAGACAGTTGAATTTTTTGTAGGCTTCTTCCTGCACCAGACGGTGGAACATACCCATGGTTTCCACGGCGATCACCTTGTCCACGTCGTGGTCCAGAAATTCCACGTCATCTATGGTAGGTGATATGGTGTAACCAGATTTACCAAGTCTAAGGGCGTTTATCTCCACGTCATCTTCCTTCATGATGAGGTTACCATAGACTGAGGCACCGTCTTCTTCGGGCATGAGTCCCAGGTCTTCCCTGGTCATACCCAGGGTAACTTCCAGGTCCTCTCCTACGATGTTAGATTCCTGCTGGTCTCCGAAGTCCACATCCCATCCCTCAGAGACATAGTACATCTCCCTTAAAGTGGCTGTTTTTCCACGTCTCACCAGGTCTTTACAGAAGTTAGCTACATAGACCATCTGGGCAATTTTAGGTATCTGTTTCACGTTACCCAGGCTACGCTGACCGTAACGGTCTCCCAGGACGTAATAACGTTTGTCTTCATCGTAAATTATATTGGATGTTCCCCGGGAGGGTACTTTGAGTGCAGGGACGTTGTTCTGGTTTATCTCCTCTATTATCCTCTCCCCCAGACTTTTGAGTTTGTTAATGGCGATGTCTTTTCTATTGGCAATTTTGTTGTTATGACTCATCTTCACCCTCCTCACTTTCGAGTGGTATATTTTCAAATTTAGCTCTGCGTGTCACTTTGGCAAGTACAGAATCATATTCTGGGACGTCGGTTTCTGCCAGTACCGCTGCCTCCCGGATGATAACCGGTACCAGGTTTTCAAATATTTTAGAACGCATGGCCTCTTCTTTAGCGGCTCTTTTTGCCCTTATATATTTCTGAAGGTTCCTGGCGATTTTCATGGTGGCCTGCCGTACTTCATGGAGTATCTCTGGCTCGGGAGCTACGCTCTGCTTTCCAGTGGAGAGATAAGGTACGTTGGTGGAGACTATGTTGACGAAAACGGTTATGGGTGCGTTGTCCAGGTCCCTTATGCCGTACCGCTTCCAATCTATGCTCTTCAGTGCTTCGGTTATGGCACAGCTACCTTGGTCGAAGGTTAGGGGCACCCGGTTGGCGAACCTCATGATCTCCGCCTTTTTCTGTTCACCCACCAGTCTCCCGGAGTCTCCTCCATAGGAGATACCGGCTTCTATCACAAAGGCCACTCCACCCCGGTAGGTTTTTGGTTTCCGGCTGGTGGTGGCGGCAAATTCAGGGTTAAGTATTTCCCTTATACCCTTATCGATCTGTTCTTTACCGATGGGAATCAGACCAGAGGTTGGGGGGGCCATGAAGTCCATACGGGCGAATAGTTCTACTATCTGCTCTGCTTCCTCCCATTTCATATCCCTGGGCCGTTTGTTCAGGTCTATCCCAGTTTCCTCCTCTATCTCGTTGACTCTCTTGGTGGACATACGGGAGAGTGAACTGGTGAGTAAGCTCCTGAACCTCCTCTTATCGGTGTGTTTGGCCATGAATATCAGGTCATCCGCGGTAACACCCCGGGGGTGAGGTAGTACCTCTTTAGGTAATGGGGGGATGACGTCGGTGGCCCGGTCGAATATGAATATCTGTCCGGTGGGGTCACGGAATTTGATCTTGGCGTGGGGGTTGGCGATCATAGTCCTCCGGATGTACTCGAAGGCACCCTGTTCACTCAGGGAGTAGGACACGTCTTTGAAGTGTAATTCTATGGAAACACCTGTCTGGGTGACTTCTGCTTCTTTACGGTCCAGTATGAGTCCCTGGTTCTTTTTAACATCCATTTTAAAGGTTAATTCCACGCCTTTCAGTCCTTTATCTTTACCACCTTCATAGTAACCAGAGACCACCTTGGCTGGTTTTCCAGTGGTCATCTGGGATAACAGTACACAACCGCTGCACCCCAGTCCCTGCTGACCACGGGACTGTATGTTCCGGAATTTGGAACCGGCGAACATGGTACAGTACACCTTGGTTATATAGGCTTCAGGGATTCCTGGGCCGTTATCTGTATGTTTAAGTATGTAATGATCTTTATCCAGTCTTTTGAGGTCTATGGTTATATCTGGCTGTATCCCTGCTTCTTCACAGGCGTCAAGGCTGTTTGTTATTAGCTCGTGGAAAACCATAGTTAAGGATCTTATTTTCCCAGAAAATCCCAGCATCTGCTTGTTTCGTCTGAAAAATTCTGATGCTGTAAGTTCTTTAAACTCCTCAAAAAGTTCTGCTGCTTCTCTTTCCACCAATTTAAGCCTCCTGTAAATTAACGTACATGTAATATTAGTATTTATTTAATTAGTATTACCTTTACTTTTATTATTTTGGTAAAGTTCTCTCGTCCTTGGCGATTTCCTTAAATTCTTCAATCTTCATTTCCCTGCTTTTCTTCTCCAGGAAAGCGTAAACACTTTTATGCCGGGCGCCTTTTAAAATCATGTCCACGGCTTCCCTGGCTACCTGGATGTGTTGAAGATCACCTATGAGGGCAACGGTCTTACCGTATACCGATAAATTCACACCGGTCATCTCGGTGATAATATCCCGGGTTCTACCGTCTTTACCAATGATCCTTCCCTTCTGTCTTAAAATAGCTTTCTTTGATTTGCCCACGTAGTCAGGGAGGTTGATGATATCCAGTATCATCTCGTCACTCGTAAGTTTCAGGGCTATTTCCGGGTTAAAACCCCTTCCTATAGCTTTAACAATATATCTGGCTTTCCAAACTGATAAAGGATCTTCAGTTTCCTCTGTGGGTTTTATGGACACACTACCGGTCTCACTGTCTACCTCTATTTCGGTTTGGGTTAGCTTTTCAATTTCTTCCTTACTAATCCCCCCTTTACCAATAACGACTCCTACTCTTTCCCTGGGGATTTTAAGGTATTCTATACTGCTCAAATAATATTCTCCTTGTAGTTAAATTTGAAAAAAATGTGAAGTAATATGAGGACCACAAAAATATATTTATTATCCACTATTATAAAGTTTTCTATCCTCAAAAATCCATAATTTTACTCTTTATTTCATCTTCAGATATGTGGATACCTAATTTTTTAAAATCTTTAGATAAATTACCAATATCTCTGTTTAGAAGCTCCTCTGCTAGGGGATGATCTACCACAACACCCTGAGAAATATCGATGATAACCGGTTCATCATCTTTAATTAAGATATTAAAGCCGGATAAATCTCCATGAACCAATTTGGCTTTATTATAAAGAATTTTAACATATTCTATTAATTTATCCGCTACTTTTTTTGCATCGTGTACATCAGCATTCTTGAGTAGTGGTGCCGGGTTTCCTTCCTTGTCTCCTATAAATTCCATGACCAGTATGTTATTTTTAGCGACGATGGGTCTGGGAACTCTAACCCCAAATTCACAGGCCCTTTTAAGGTTCCTGAATTCCTTGTTAACCCACGTGTAAATTACTTGACGTTTATTACTGGTTTTTACCTTGAAACGGGGGTCTCCCTGGATGTAATCCTGCATCTTTTTAAAATCAGAGGTGGTAACTCGGTAAATTTTAACTGCAACAAAGTTACCATCATCATCTATCCCTTTAAAAACGTTAGCTTCCTTACCGGTACTTATAGCACCGTAGAGAATCTGTAGATATCCCTGGTTTGCTAATTTATAGAGGGTTTCCAGGGTTTTTTTGTCGAAAACCTCGCTTCCTACACGCCTGTCATCATCGCTTTTTATACGCTTCTCTGATAACATCTTCCTAAGATCTTCATCGGCCTTAGTTATTTTCGACATTTTAAAACCACAGAAAAAGTTGTATGATTTCGGAAAATGAGGAGAACAAATCTTATCAAGTTAACAGTATGATATTAAAATTAGTGTATAAAAATAGGATATTTATAATTTAAGATATCCCCGGCGTTCTAACCAGTTAGACTCCGTTCTGGTATATCTCCATATGATATCTGCCTTCTCATCACTCTGGAAATCCCACGGCTTTACTAAAACCACGTCACCTTCCCTGATCCATATCCTCTTTTTCATCTTACCCGGTATCCGACCGAGCCTTATTTTACCATCGGCACATCGAACTTTAAGTTTTCCATGGCCCATGATCTGTTCTACCACTCCGGGTATTTCCCCTTTACGGGGAGTTCTAACTCTCCTGACTTCCTGCGTATTCTGTCCATGACCTCTGCTCAAATACTCTCCTCCTTATTTTATATTATGATTTCCAATATAATTCTAATTTAACTAGAAATATTTCAAATAGTAAGAATATTGGATTAGACTTGTTATTTATATAGTATTTAACAAGTATATAAAAAAGAGTATTTATTATCTAACCATCCATATGATTTAATGAACCATTGATTTAATAATAGATTTCGTTACCAAAATTAATTCAAACTGAAACTTATAATGGTGATTCCATGGGACAGGAATTTCTTAAAATCACAGACCCTGAAGAAGTGGAGAAGATCATCTCCAAGCTCCCTATCAAGAAGAAAGTGGAAAAGGTACCCCTGGAGGTAGCCTACAAACGAGTACTGGCGGAGGATGTATACGCCACCATAAATTTACCCCCATTCCGGAGGGCAGCTATGGATGGCTATGCAGTGATTTCAAAAGACACGTTCGGAGCTTCCGAGGATGATCCAGTTGCTTTAAAACTCAAAGATGTGGTGTTAGCCGGTGAAATCCCGGAAAGTAGGGTGGAGGAAGGGACCTGCATAGAGGTAAGCACCGGAGCCCCCATTCCGGAA
>MVQY01000086.1 GCA_002067325.1 Methanobacterium sp. PtaU1.Bin097 | reverse complement strand
TTAAACCATTAAACACATTTGTATCCAACTTGTTACCTCCCATTAAAATAAGTGTATTCAGAAATGTGTTGGCACGCCATATACTCTCCTTATTCTAAAAAATCAACACTCCTCATAAATATTCAATGATACTGAACCAAAATATAACCATTTCCCATGATATTAATTATGAAAACTCCAAACACATCCAAATTAATTCCAAGTTTTAAATTCCAAATACACTCGATTGAATACTTTCAGTTATAAAAAGTAAGATTATAAAAGTTACAACTGATAAAACACCCAAAAAAATCAAAGCTCTTTGAGATTTTTTATTATTCATCCTCCATCTGCGGTTCATCCCCAGATCAAATTTTGTAATCTTTTCGATATAATCCGGCAGTAAAGGAACAGTTTGACCTAAAAGACCAATCAATACCATGATAACAACAAATTCCAAGGGATAATCAAAATTAACCATGGAAAAACCTGCAACTGTAAAATAACCACCAGCTATAAATGAAAACACAACAAAAACACGGTAAACACGAAAATCAGGAATGATCTTCAACACCCTCTCAAAAGCACCAGTTCTTAAAATCATCACCACAATAGGATAACACGCAGTAACTAAGAAACCAAAAAGAGCAGGAATATTATGCATCATACCAACAATAACCGGAGAAAAAAACACGAATGCTAAAACCATGACTATCAATGCAGATAATAATTCCAGTTGATAATCCCTTTTAACGCCCATTGACCTAAATTTCTCTTTCAACTTATCCCAATATCTTGTTAAATAAACACAAAACAAAATAAATATAAAAACACTGCCAAAAGCTGCTAAAGTTTCTGTCCAACCGAGAACCATGCTATCACTTCTGAATATCTATTAAAATTATAGAATATATGATTATGTAGGAAGTGGAGGTGTTTGATCTTTGATAACCGATATTCCTGTTTCTTTTAAGTAATCTTTTGAAAATGTTAAGACCTGTTCTGTTTCGGTTCTTCCAAGCGCTCCCCTAACAATTCTCTGGTTAGAAGTCATCACTTCATAATTCCCAAATTTCATTGTAGTAACTATTCTTGCAGGATTTAATGTTCCTTTTATCGGTACATTAGACACTGCCAACTTTTTACCCACATTTTTAATTATAGGACCTGCTGCCGCCTTTGCTCCCGGAGCACCAAACCTACCCAAAAGAAGTGATGTTCCGAAATCCAGCCAGTTATACGGATTTTCAGGGTGTTCAATCACTTCAGATCCAAGTGCACATAAGAATATTCCTCCAGCCAATAATCCCCATCCTACTGGTCCTGATGCGACACATGCTCCTAATAGGAGTAATCCGCCAATTGTACTTGCTGCAGTATGTGGATCCTTTAAACCGTTGATGAAGTCATTTACTAATTTATCAACGGAGTTAGAGATATTGTTTGTACGTCCGTCATGGAAGCAGTAAGCATCGTTTGATGATGTTGCTCCTTTATAAAGTGAACCATTCTCATCCACAATATCAAGTACTAATCCTGTTTCAAGATCAATTATGATATAATATTTTTCATTACCTTCAAGCATAAGTGTTAATCGGTTAGCTTCCTCATCAAGAACAAATAAGAAAGGTTTACCATCCAGAATTCCTGAAATTACACTTGAAACCGTAGAATTGACTTGTAAACCAGTTGAGTTTAAAACACCATTTTCAATCTCAGATAACATTAAAGAATTAATAAACTTGAAAAACATCACATTATCCGTGTTGCCATTGACAGACATCCCCATTGCCGGATCAAGACAACTAACATAAGCCCCCTTACTGTTTAAACCACCCAACACTACAGTTGGCTTACTTCTACTCCAGGTCACATTTAAACTGGAAGCCATTTCGTCTGCTAGTTTGTCACTGAGCCATAAAGTGGTGAGGGCAGTCATGAAGGTTCCATAGGAGGCTTTCATTTCTCCTATAGGATATTGGGATTTTTTGTTCAACCATGAATGGACAGTGCTATCAGTTACTTTGGTGTTGGTTATGGAGTAGCTTTGTAGTGCTTCGAAGCCGGCATCTTGACTGGATGTGGGGGCATAGTTGGTGCCGTAGGTTACTGTTTCTTGTTTGTTTATTGTGGTATTGTTAATAGACATTTTCGTGTCTATATACTCTTTTGAGGGGCTGTTCATTATTCGATCAAGACCAACGTCGTATATTATGTTTTCACCTGTGTTGGTGAATTTCATGGTGGGAATAGTGTGATTGTAACAGAGTTGTTTATAATTCCAGTAATAGAAATCCTCTGGAGGGGGCCATATGCCGGTATATGCATGGTAATATTCATAGGCTAGATTATATATAATGCCCGTATCATCATATGGTGGTAATGTCATGCTGAAAGAGATAGATGCTTGTTTGACGCCGTTTAAAAGGATGTCAACTGTTTCAAATTCTGGTTCATCTCCATCACGATAAACTACACTAAACTGATTAACAGAATAAGGAAGATTCCCATGGTAAGATACTCTGATAGCTTCAAAATCACATTTAATTGAAATAAACTTGTTTGCGCTATCTCCCTCATATAATCCAGTACTGGATATGCTGTAAAGATCACCCCAATATAGTCTTGTAGCACCAGAAACAGGTATGTTTCCATGGACAAAATAATAATTACCATTAGAAGTATCAACGCGGATAATCCTTGAAGCACCTACTTTAATAACATTCTTACCTCCTTCTTCAACAACATAGTCCGATGGAATAATGGCCGAAGCTACATAGGGCATGGCTATGTTGCAATAATGTGGAATTTCAAAACTGTAAACAAATTTTTGCAGATTAACAGTATAATTCACAGTCTTCACTGGACATACATTACCTGCATCATCCACCGCTATAAACTTCAACGTGGTCGTTCTGGAAATCGTAATAGGACCAGTATACTTGGTACTGGAAGTGGTAGGTGTACTCCCGTTAGTGGTGTAATAGATGGAAGGTTTTGTATCTAGGTTGTCAGTGGCGGTTAACGTCACCCATTTGGTGGTGTTATAAACTCCTCCTACCAAGTTGGCGGTTACGGTGGGTTTTGCGAAGTCTACGGTGAATTTACTGGTGAACGCTGTGGCTAGTGTGTTGCCGGCTGTGTCGGTGATGCTGCCGGTGGGTAGGGTGATGGTGTAGGTTAGTCCGTTTATGTAGTAACCGTTGCGTGTTAGGGTTAGTGTTTTGCCGTTTATTACTTTGTATAATGGATTTACTGCTACTCCGTCGGGGTTGGTGACTTTGATATTAGTAAATGCGCTTCCCGCCTTGATATTCTCACTGAAAGTGATCACTATTGCCTTATTGGCTACATTTATTATTTTGTTGTTGGCGGGATCAACACCGGTTACAGTGGGGCGGG
>MVQY01000085.1 GCA_002067325.1 Methanobacterium sp. PtaU1.Bin097 | reverse complement strand
AACAGCTATAGCTCCTTCAGTATTGTCTCCCTCACTTAACCCGCCGTGGGATTCAATAGCCAGTACCTGGGCTTTGGTATCTACATTTTCCACGGCTTCTTTCAGGTCTTCTCCGATGATCATACTGGCACAGGTTCCCACTATCCCGACTAACTTGGGTGAGAACATGGAATCCACTTTCTGGAGGGTTTCCTCTAGTTTTTCAGAAGCACCGAATATGAAGTCGTTTTCAGACATGGCAGTGGTAACCACCCGAACACCGTCATTTTCCAGGAGACGGCCTGTACGGAAGCAACAACCATGTGGGCCGTGTAATATGATTACATCGGCGTTTAAATCGCGTAAAGTGTAAAGTGCAGCTGCAATAGGGCTTGGTCGGGGATGCATGATCTACCTCATTTCCAAATAATTATCTTATTTCATTAGTAAACTAGGGGATTGAAATTATAAAGATTTGCTTATATAAATTTATAAGAAAAAAGTTTGGAGAAAATGATGATTATCACAGATTTACTAACTGGGTTCTTTAGGGAAAGGCCAAACAGGTTCACTGTAAAGTTCAATATGGATAAAAAAACCGAACTAGCCCATTTAAGAGATCCTGGGAGACTTACTGAACTTTTACGGCCTAATGTTATGCTTCTTCTAAGACCAGCCCAGAATGCTGCAAACCGGAAGACGAAATACGATGTCCTGGCTGTTTTACATGAAGGCAGATGGGTTTTGATAAATTCCGGATTCCACAGTGACCTAGCAGAAGAACTAATAGAATCTGGAATAATAAATGAATTTAAGGGATATTCTGTAAAAAAAAGGGAGTACACCTATGGAAATAGTAGGTTAGACTTTTTATTGTCTACTCAGATGGAATCAGGAGCTGATGAAAAGTTACTCCTGGAAGTTAAAGGATGCACCCTGGTAGAGGAAGGATTGGCTAAATTCCCAGACGCACCCACCCTCAGGGGTAAAAGGCACGTGGAAGAGCTTATCAAGGCTAAACAGGAAGGTTACAATTCAGCAGTTCTTTTCCTTGTAATGAGGGATGATGCAGTAGAATTCAGTCCTAACTGGGAGATGGATCCCGAGTTTTCAAAGGTCCTTAAGATTGCCCGGGAAACAGGGGTTGACATAATTGCCTATTCTTTTGAAATTATTTTAAAAGATATTTTAAACGGGTCATATTTAGAAATAAAACCACTAAAACCGGTTGATGTTAAGATTTAATTGCTGATATATTTCCTCAATTCCTCTGCAAAGAATATTATGGGGATAAATGGGAGTAAATACAACCATTCAGTCAATCCTAGGGCCGTGGTGCTGAAAATATTCTGCAACAATGGAATATAGATAATGGATAACAGTACGATAACTTCAAAAATTATTCCTCGGAGGATCCATCTGTTTTTAAATAATCCCACCTTGAAGGCAGAGGTTCTGGTGGTTTGACATCCTAACAGATTCCCAATCTGAGCCATAACGATACCGGCAAAAACCATGGTGGTAGCCTTTAGATAGAGAGGGTCGCTGAAGGATAGGTCAATTCCAAAAGACCAGCCAGCACTGAAAAGAACCCAGAAATACCCGGACATAACCAGAACGGCTTCAATAAGCCCCAAAAATACGTATCCCCTGATGATAACGAAACGGTTAAGCAGTCCCTCTTTCCGGGAGCGGGGAGGACGATCCATAACATCGGATTCAGAGGGACCTACCCCTAGAGCTAGTGCCGGGAGCGTGTCTGTTCCCAGATCAATGGCCAGTATCTGCATAACCGTGATGGGCAGCGGAATACCGAGGACGACCATTAAAACAAAGGGGATGATTTCCGCGGTTTCATGGCTGAAAATATAGGTGATGAACTTCCTAATATTTTCATAGATGGTGCGACCCTCCTTGATGGCACCTACTATAGTGGCAAAATTATCATCGGTTAAGATCATATCAGAAGCTTCTTTAGCCACATCCGTACCGGTAATTCCCATGGCCACCCCTATATCAGCTTTTTTAAGGGCAGGTGCATCGTTAACACCATCACCGGTCATGGCCACTATTTCATCTTCACTTTCCAGTAGGGATGCAATCCGCATTTTATGCTCCGGCACCGCCCTGGCAAATATCACATTACAATCACCCCTTAAAATCTCTTTAACCTGCTCATCGGATAGTTTATCCAATTCTTTACCCTTGATAATCTGACAAGGTTCACCACTTATAATCCCTACTTCTTCTGCTACAGACTGGGCAGTCAAACCATAATCACCGGTGATCATCAAGATCCTGATCCCAGCCCGGTGACAATCTTCGACTGCAGGTTTAACCTCCGGGCGGGGAGGATCCTGCATAGCCACCATACCCACAAAAACCATATCCTTCTCCACACTCTGAGGACGATAGTCCTCAAAATCAGGGGGTAATTCCCGGTAGGCCATACCAAGAATTCTCAGTCCAGAGGCAGCCAGTTCATCATGCACTCTAATTATCTGTTCTTTTTCTTCTTCAGAGAAAATCCTGACCTTCCCATCAACCGATATCTGGCTGGAAAGGGCTATCATCTTTTTAGGGGCTCCTTTAATGTAAGCCATTTTAACCGGGCCTTTTTGGTGGATGGAACTCATGGATTTTCTTTTAGAATCAAATGGAAGCTCAAGGATTCGGGGCTGTTCTTTTATCCTCTCCTTCCAGTCAAATCCATTTTTACGGGCAGCCACCAGGAGAGCTGCTTCTGTGGGGTCACCCAGAATTTTCCATTTCTCACCAAGTTTAGAAGGTTTTACCAGTTTGGCGTCATTGGCAAAGGTGGCTGAACGCATCAAAAGCCTTAATTCTCTGATTTGTTCGTGGGAGACCTCTTCTCCCTGATACAGGAATTCGCCCTGTGGTTCGTATCCGGTACCGGTTACGTCCAGAATTTCATAGGGTATCCATATTTTACGTACGGTCATCTCATTCCTGGTTAAGGTTCCTGTTTTATCGGTACAAATGATGTTGGTTGATCCCAGGGTTTCCACACTGGAAAGACGTTTTATAAGGGCGTTTTTTTGTGCCATTTTCTGTACCGAAGCCGCCAAAGACAGGGTAACGGTAGGAAGCAGACCTTCAGGTATATTGGCCACGGTCAGGCCGATGGCGAAAAGAAAAGCCACGGAAAGAGGTAAACTAACCAGGTAGATATTCACTGTAAAGAGGATTAATCCCATTAAAACGGCCAGAATAGCTATAATCTGGGTTACTCTACGTAATTCTTTTTGTAGAGGGCTGAGTTTGTCCTTAACCTCCTGGGTAAGTGCGGCGATTTTGTTAAATTCTGTATGTACACCAGTTGCAAATACTACAGCCCGCCCAGAACCGGAAACAACACTGGTCCCGGCGAAAACAAGGTTATGTACTTCAACAGGATTTTCATCCCCCTCTTCAACTTCCGCCACTTTCCATACGGGTTTTGATTCTCCAGTGAGGGTTGAAGAATCCACCTTCATCTGGAAGGCTTCCACCAGACGGGCGTCGGCGGAGATGTTATCCCCTTCTTCCAGTATCATGATGTCTCCAGGAACCAATTGGGAGGAAAGTATTTCACTTTCTTTTCCATCCCTTATCACCTTAGCAGTAGTGGGTAAAATCCTTTTAAGGGCTTCAATGGCTTTTTCTGCCTGGTATTCCTGCCAGAAACTGAATATAGCGTTGATAATTATCACCGCTATAATGGCCAATCCCAGCTGGGGCGTACCTGATATAAAAGCAAGTATACTGGCCGCCCAAAGAAGCAAGGCTAGAAGCTGGTATAAATTAGCTAAAAACTCGTAAATAATGGGGGTTTTTTTAATTTCCTCAATCTGATTAGCACCATATTTTTCCAGGCGTTTTCCAACCTCTTCGGTACTTAAACCCCTCTTTGAAGTCTCTAATTCGCTATAAACTTCAGATGAAGGGAGTTTATAGATCCTCATTTTACACTTGAAATATACCTCTCTGTCTGTTAGTAGTACCAATCTTTATAGAGCTTATAAAACAAATAATTATTGATGAATAGTATTAGAATGGTTAAATCGTGATTTTTTATGGAATGTGATGTTTTAATAGTAGGTGCTGGGCCGGCAGGACTTTTTGCAGCCAATGAACTGGCAGGACATTTTGATGTGGTGGTAGTAGATAAAGGTAGGGAAATGGATGAAAGGCTTTGTCTGGCCCTTGAAAATGGGTCATGTCGAGAATGCAAACCCTGCAATATAACTGGTGGTGTTGGAGGTGCAGGCGGTCTTTCCGATGGTAAACTAAACCTTAGGCCAGATATCGGCGGTGATCTGGAAGAATTTGTAAGCCAGGAAGAAGCCTGGGATATTATAAATGAAATAGACCAGTTCTTTCTCAGGCACGGGGCTCCTGATGAACTTTACTCCCCTAATGAAGAGCAAATAGCCGATATACTCAGAAAATCAGCAGCTTCTGGGATTAAATTCATCCCAATTGTCCAGAGGCATATGGGTTCAGATAAAACACCGGCCATTATAGAATCCATTAAAAAAGAACTGGAAAATAAAGGGGTAAAATTTTCACTGGAAACTGAAATCATAGATATAATCGCAGATGAAGATGTAGAGGCAGCCATAGTTAGGAATGCTATGGAAGGCGAGTTTAAAATAAAGTGTAAATACATCATCGCAGCTCCCGGGAGAGTGGGGGCTTACTGGCTCTCTGATCAGATGAACAAGCTCGAAATACCCTTTAAACATAATCCAGTTGATATCGGGGTTCGAGTGGAAATACCGCAGATTGTAATGGAGGAAATAACCCGTATAAATTGGGATCCTAAATTCCATGTCATGACCAAAACCTACGACGACTTCGTCAGAACATTCTGCGTATGTAACGCAGGATTTGTAGTTGAAGAAGTCTATGATGATTTTACAGGGGTTAACGGCCATTCACTGCGTGATAAAGTTTCTGAAAACACCAACTTTGCATTTTTAGTAAGGGTAGAATTAACCGAGCCCATTGAAAACACTTCTGATTACGCATTTTCAATAGCTACCATAGCAAATACTCTGGGTGGGGGAAAACCTCTCCTTCAACGTTTAGGTGACCTTAAAAGGGGGAGAAGATCCACCTGGAGAAGACTGGAGCGAAGCAACGTGGTACCCACCTTCAGCAGCGTAACACCAGGCGATATCGCCATGGCCCTCCCACACCGCCTGATAGTGGATATAATAGAAGGTCTGGAAGCATTAGATAAAGTAATACCGGGTATTGCCTCTGATTCAACACTACTATATGCCCCGGAGATAAAACTATACGCCATGCGGGTGGAAGTGGACAATGGAATGCAAACCCGTATAGACGGACTTTACGTGGCTGGTGATGGGGCAGGAGTTTCCCGGGGAATAGTAGGGGCAGCTGCCACTGGGATTATAGCGGCGAGAGATATTTTGAAAAAGAATTGATAATTTGCTAATTAATTTGGTTTCATTATATTAATACTAAGTATCTTTTCTATTTCAGACTTACCTTTAATTATTCCCTTATCAAAAGTTATGAAACCAATTTTTGATACTCTTACTTGGAAGCCTATATAATGTGAATCTAAAAGTATGTGGATATCCGCCCCGTGTAAACCTTCAACTTTCTGTAATTTCCGATATTCAGAAAATAAAGTTGATCCTAAATTCTTTGGGCAATTTCTTTTGTCAAGTTGATTATCAAAAACAACATCTAAATTATTTGATGTTTCATTAAATATTTCAACAACTCTATCTCGAAATAATGTATATTTTAAATTTCCTTTCATTATTTCTATTAGGTCGCTTTCGTATTTTTTACAAAATCCTTCTAAAGAACCTCTAACCTTATTGCATTCAAATGAATATTGTTGACAAATATCACTCACAATCTTGTCTAGAATTCTCGATAAATCAAACTTAAAATTGGTAGAAGATTTTTTTTCACAATATTTATGAATTTTATAGATAAATAATAAAATCCATCTCTTAATATTGTTTAAAACAATTTCGCATTCTTCATAAACTCGTTCACTTGAATATCTTATAATATCTTCCAAATCAAAATAGCTACTTGATTTATCTCTTAAGCTATCCCACCCGATTACAAAACCAAGAACTACATTAGAATCAATAAAATGATCGTTACATCCATTTAATTCCATTTAATCACACATTAATCGGAAATATATTTGCCAACTGTGGACAATAACATTTCGCTTGAAGCTTTTGAAAGTTTTAATTTTGAGGAGTGATTAGATCTTTTTAATTCTTTAAGCTTCTTAATCGTAGTCCGGGATTCTTTCAATTTATCGTAATAGTAACCTTTCCATCTTTCCAATTTGTTGTTATAAAACTCATGGTGTTGAGTTACTCTAAGAGCTTGGGCAAAAGTGTACCAAAACTCATCTATAGCATTATAAGTTATGTTAAACGTGTTAAAATCGATTTCATTATATAGTTTATCTAATACAGTACTAAAAATCGAGAATTGTTCATTATAACCTCTATAAATAGATTCATATGGTAGTTTTTCTTCACAATTATAGCAAATATTTATTAAATCATCTAATGAAATAATCTCATAAAAGTCATCTTCATTATCTATGATTTTTAATTTCTTTTCAATTGGCTCTAAAAACTCTTTTTTATATGTAGGAATAAAATCATATGGTGAATCATTGTAATAAACGTCCATTACCAAATTTTCACTATCAAAAACACTGAAATTTCTAATTAAATATTGGATAAAATCTTCATATTCTTCCACTTGATTTAACTGGATGTCGTTCTTTTTTAAGATATAAAATTTTGATTTATTATCCACGTCAAGAATATGGCGATTTACTAAGTTATCTAAACGGTGAGCGATGATTTCAGAGAAGGGACCATGATTATACCAATAAAAAGGAACACTATCAAATAAGACTTCATCTTCTCTATTCTCATTCGTTAATTTAAAAAGAATTTTTTGAATGTATCTTTTAGGAAGAAAAGTTACATCCAATGTTGATTGAGATTCAACTTCTTCAAAAATCGTTATAATTAATTCATCAACAAAATTGAGGGTAGTGGTCAAACAAATACCTCACTTTATTACTTATTAATAATATGATTTTGTTATCATTTATTAATTTTACTATACTTTTTTCTTCTATACAATGACTAAACTTCCTATTAATCGTTTATAAGTGTTGATTTTTAATATTATCGTTAATTTCTTTCAACAAATGCTGTACCATATTCCTGTACTTGTTTACTAATCTATAATTCTCTTTTTCCCAGGGATTTGGCTTATCATATTGTATAATTTGTCGAAGATAATCCTTTGGCTCAAAACCTATTTCTTTTGAAATCGTGGTAACAATTATTCCAGCTTTACCTTCTTCTGAGGTTTCTCCCCTTTCGATTAATTCTTTTTTTAACATTTCTCTAGTTACTAAATCATTTTCTAGAGTTAGGGGTATTAATATGTCTTTAATACGTTTAGGAGTTATACCATCTTTAGATAAATATGCTCTTAGTAACTCTTCCAAATCACTACTACTGTAATTACCGGGTTCATCTGATTGTGTGCTTGGTTTAATAGATCCCTTCGGACTTCTTTCTTTTTCAATATTTTCGGGAATAATCATTGTCCTAGCAAGGAGTTCGTCTCCACTTATTGTTTTAATGTATTTTAAAACTAATACATTAATATTGACACCATAATTATTTGATAACCACTCTATCATTCTTTCTAAGGATTCATCAACAGCAAATCCTACTAACAAAATTCTTTGAAATCCATTAATGGTCAAGTTTTCTAAATCAACGTCTCCAAATTTTTCATTTAAATAATCTTCCAAGGTCTGTTCTGTGTATTTTAAACATACTTCATTTATTTTATCCAAATCCCAAGATGCAACGTCAGAAACGTAATCTACTGCTTGAGCTAAAGCTTCTCTTGGGAGTCTTTCCCTTTTTAATTCAATCACGATCAAATTACCTGATTTATCTATTCCTAGAAGATCCAAGGGGCCTGATTTAGTGTGTACTTGTTCCCCTATTATTACCATATCGTGGCTTAAAATTACAGGGTTGTATTTTACCCAATTTTCAAAATCTTTTTCAACATTCCCTGATTTAGTCATAGATATGTCAATGGATTCTAATTTACCATCGACAATTTGCCATACTCCTATTTCTGTTGCCATATCATTAAACTCCTGTAAAATCTCTATTAAATTTTTCACCGACAGATAATACTTATCACATCACAATCTTCCAGTTCATAGTCACTGCTCACCCTTCTGCAGCTACGGGCATCCAGTGCATGCATGAATCCTTCACCGATATCGGTATGCACCAGATAGGCTAAATCTCTGGGTTTAGAACCTCTTTGGATTAGGAGTGCATCTGGGAGCACGTTACCTTTCTGATCACATAATTTATGTTCATCTTCCACTGGGTAGACTGTGATCATATCCAGGATGTCGAAAACAACCTTATTCAAAGCCTGTTGCACACCTGTACTCCCGTACTTTTTGAGCACGTGCTCTTTTATATAATTAAGAGCCTTTAGCTGTGCATCGCTTAATTCTTCTGGTTTTGTTATCTCAAAATCAGGGTCACCAGGGAAATAACTTATTAAACCAGCTTCAGACGCTCGGATAAGGGCCAGTTCTGACTCGGCCGAGGCGGGTATGACGTTTTCATATTTTTCCTGCAGTTTTTTAACGTTCTCCTCAGCGGTTGGTAAATCCGCTTTATTAGCCACGATGAGC
>MVQY01000084.1 GCA_002067325.1 Methanobacterium sp. PtaU1.Bin097 | reverse complement strand
GACAGGCCGACACTGGATATCCCGGATAATGAATTGATTCATAAAGTGAATAACTTTGGGGAAGCCGTGGAAGAGATCGTAAAATTAGGAGACAGCCGTATATTACACCTGGCCGGAGTTATGACTCTACACTATTTAACAGGAAGGATCTATCCACACAGGATAGTGGCCCGGATTCTTCCCACTACTTTTTCCATAGAAAAATGCCAGGAAGCAGGCATACCCCCACAGAATATCGTAGCCATGCAGGGCACCTATTCCAAGGAATTCAACCAGGCCCTGATGAAGGAATATGATATCAAAGTGGTGGTCACCAAGGAAAGCGGGAAGTCAGGTGGAACACCCTCAAAGCTTCAGGCTGCTTTGGAATTGGGCATCCACATTGTGATGGTTATGCGGCCCGAAGTAAGTGAATTAAAGGGTAAAACAATCTACAACAGCGTGGATGATGTTGTAGAAGAAATAAAGAAATTAGAATAAGTATGTAAGCCTCAGCTCGCCCATCATTCATCACGGTTCAGAGCTCATAGGGTTCATCATTGGCCTGTATATTAAAGTTTATTCTTTATAGAAATAATTTTAACTGTTTTATTTATCCTAATTATAATTCATCTAAAAAGTTTCTAATCACATTATAGGTCTCTAAGGGCTGTTCTACCAGCATATTATGGCTGGCTCCTGGGATAATATCAATTTTAGAATTTGGAATTTCGCGACTGAGTTTGATTGCATGGTTGATGGAGACAAAAACATCATTTTCACCAGCAACTATGAAAGAGGGAGTTGTAATTTTATTTAGCGAACTTTTGTAGTCAACCTTTAAACAGGCGTTTATTGTGGATGTTAAAGAAGAAATTGAACTATACTTTGCCATACTATCCTTGAACTCATCTAATAATTCTTTATTTTTTATAACAAATTGTGGATTATAGGTAATTTCAAGGCAGGCATCAAAAAATTCATTATAACCCTTATTATTCAGAATATCATGGAGTTTTACCAATTTTTCCTCAAGTTGGTGGTCTATATAAGAAAAACTGGATATAATGGTTATAGAACTGAAAATTGTAGGGTTATTGATGGCCATTTCCTGTAGTATGGCCCCGCCCATGGAATGACCTATGAAGTGTGCCTGGCCGATATTAAGTGATTCTATAAGCTGTAAAATATCCTCGGAGAATAATTCTATGCTGTATGGCCCAGGGGTTTTACTGGAAAGACCATGACCACGCAGATCCATAGCTATTACCCGGTAATCGTTCTGTAGTAGAGGGATCAGCTCTGCCCATACTGCATGATCACTGCCCATCCCATGAATCAGAAAAACTGGATAGCCTGAACCTGCATCTAAATAGAATAGATTAGTGTCATCAAATTTTATATTGCCCATATTTTAAATTCCCGGTGTAATTATGCTTTACTATGGAATTCCCATTTTATAAATCTTCTATATTTTTAATCAATAAATATAGTTTTGTAGATGATAATTCGCAATAGAGCAAATTTTATTACTAACCTGATATAGTATTCTATGAGGAAATTTTTTTCCAAAGAGGTAATAAAATGGACTATGAGATATTGTACCAACCGTCCTATGCTCTGCTTAAACTGAATATGGAGATGTCTGAGCAGGTTAATGCAGAAGCAGGGGCATTTGTAAGCATGTCCAGTGGAATAAAAATTGAGACTGGAATAAGAGGGGGACTTTTTAAAGGTTTAAAAAGAAGCCTGCTTGGTGGAGAAAGCTTTTTTATTAATAAATTCATTGCAGAAGTCCCTGGTGAGGTTACCATGGCTCCTCCGTTACCTGGAGATATTCATGCCATGGATCTGGATAATCAGAGGGTGTTTGTTCAATCTGGTTCTTTTATGGCGGGGACCGTTGATATTGACATAGACACCAAATGGGGAGGATCAAAAACGTTTTTCTCCAGAGAGGGGCTGTTCCTGTTAAAAATCGAAGGAACAGGGACACTCTTTGCTTCCAGTTTTGGTGCAGTCCACCCCATTACATTGGGGGATGGTGAAACCTGCAGAATAGACACCGGACATGTAGTGGCCTTTGATGATGGAGTTGATTACAAGGTGAAGAGGATAGGCGGACTGAAATCAACATTTTTCAGTGGTGAAGGATTGGTTGTTGAATTAACCGGGCCAGGAAGGGTTTGGATACAGTCAAGAAGTGAGGATGCATTCTTATCATGGTTGATTCCTCGTTTGCCTAAAGATTCGGGTAATTAATTTACCTCTATTTTTTTAAAAGTTTATTGTACTTATCATGCCCCAAATAGCTAAAGGTGGAAAATTCGTTTTCGGATGATCCCCAATTGGAAAAGAAGGATGCGTACAAGTTCCAGAGCAGGTAATAAATGAATACCAACTATTTACAGAAAATAAGCTGATCCTCATTTCTGGGAGTAAAAGTTCAGGCGGATTCGTCGTATCCAGACAGGGATTGATATGCGAATCCATTATGATGAAAGGTTTATTAATTGACCACCCAGAATTCAGGCATTATTCACTACCGGAAGGAAAGCCGGTTAAATGGAAGAGTAGATATTACTCCTGGGTTAAAATAAACAAGCAGGGCGTATTCAAGTTACCTGGAGAAGCACTTAATTGTTTTAATGTAAAGGAAGGGGATAGGTTGCTGTCCATCCGTGGAAGTAATGTTGGGTTTGTCCTGGCGGTTAAGGGACCCATAATAGAGGCAGCAAACAACTTCACCGGGGAGATAAAAGATTTTGTTTGTTAAATTGATTATAAAAAAGACGAATAAAAGAAGATAATGGGTATTAAACCCCATCATTTATTATTTACTTTTTAAGCAGTTATATGGACACTCAATATAGCATCGTCTAATTCACCGCCTCCGCTAACAGAGGAATTAGCTGAATTGACTATTTCATCCCCTCTCATTAACTGTATGGATAGTGTTTCATTGGAGTCTTTATCCTTCTTTTCAACATCAACTTTCAAACTACCAACATACGTGCCTAAATCAATTGTTTCTTCACCAGTACCCTCTATTGTCCGTGTTTCCTTTTCTGTAGTTATGGTACCATTCCAACTACCAGGATAATTTACCACTACTTTAACCGGTGATGCTACACATCCCGATACAGCCACTGCAATTAAAAATACAGATATTATTAACAAACCGATTTCAATCCTTTTTGACATTTTCTACACTCCCTTTAATCCTGAAAATCTCTGATTTATAGATAATAGCGATCCCAATACTTACTCTTATCTTTAGATATATAAGGTTTCGTTAATTTTTTGTGATTCAATATAAAAAATGCTAAAAAGTTATGTGAACTTATTACTAATCTTGGAAAATACAAAATTGAGTTTCATAAACGATATATCCATAAGTAGGACTTCAAATTATCCATTAAAAAAGAACTTAAAATTTTGTGATTCATTTAAAATGAAAATAAATAGTTGGATATTCCAGGTTATTTATTATCCTTTTCATCTAAAATTCTTTTAATCTCTTCGATATCCTTTTGAATGGAAGTCAGCTGGTTTCTAACATCTTTTCGAAATGTTTCTAAATCCTCTTCAATCTCTTCATCTTCCTTTTTAGTACTTTCAAAAAACCATCCAGTAATAGTTGCAGCCAAATAACTGACGAAACCAATACCCCGAGACTATAATTATGACTGTAGCTACTCTACCTCCAATAGTTTGGGGAGTTCCATCACCAAATCCTACGGTTGTAATGGTGATTAAAGCATACCATATGGTATCATCTATACTATTGACATTTGGATTGATTCCATGCTCGAAAAAGTAAAATATAGATGCAGCTGATATTAAAATGAATATTAAGGTTATGATACCGTATTCTAGATGTGTTCTTTCTAAAAAATTGAAAAAATTTGCTAAATTTCTCCTAAAAAAGGGATAGAATTCTTATCAATCTAAAATACCTTAAAAATGTTGCAAATCCAGGTAAAACAATTTCTGGAACCATTCCCACCAAATCAAACCAATTATCTTTCAAATATTTAGTTTTGCTGGTGGAATTTTTAAATTTATAGATAAACTGTGCAATTAAAATAATGACAACAAATAAGTCAAAATATAAAATAAACTGATATAACTGAGGATTTATATTATTTATAAAAATTAAAGCAGTTAGCAGTATTATATCTAATAAAACTAACCCAATTACTGTAATGTTGAACAACTTTACTAATCTAGGAGTTTTTTTTAGTATTTATCATTCAAATGTCTGTTTTTTGTTTCATAATTAATAGCTGTTTCTATCTAGTCGAACAAAAACTTCTTTAATAGAAGAATAGGAGTCCTAGATTTTTATACAAAATAGTTAAAAAATAAACTCATTTAATAAAAAAGAATTAAAAATAAAAAAGAAATTAGAATATGGGATTACCCATACATAACCCCGGCTTCTTTCCTCATCTCTTCTTCTCTTTCCATTCCGATTATTTTATCCACGGCGTCCATGAAGTCGTTCATGGTTACCACGGTTCTTTCTTCTCGGATGGCGAACATTCCTGATTCGGTGCAGACTGCTTTTAGGTCTGCTCCGGAGGCTCCTTCGGTGAGGCTGGCGATCATTCTGATATCAACTTCCTCATCCAGGGACATGTTTTTGGAGTGGATCTTGAGTATCTCCATTCTGCCTTCTTCGTTGGGTATGGGTACTTCTATGAATCGGTCGAATCTACCAGGACGCAGGAGTGCTGGGTCCAGTATGTCGGGTCGGTTGGTGGCAGCGACGATTCCCACATCACCCCTTCCTTCGAATCCGTCCATCTCAGCCAGTAGCTGCATCAGTGTACGCTGTACCTCGCGGTCTCCGCTGGTAGAGCTTTTAAGTCTTTTAGCAGCTATAGCGTCAATTTCATCGATGAAGATTATGCTAGGTGCTTTTTCCTTGGCCAGTTCAAAGACACCACGTACCAGTCGGGCTCCTTCACCGATGTATTTTTTCACGAATTCTGAGGCCACTATCTTGATGAAAGTGGCGTTGGTTTCATGAGCAACGGCTTTAGCAAGTAAGGTTTTACCGGTACCTGGTGGGCCGTATAAGAGAACTCCTTTTGGTGGTTCTATTCCTATTTCGATGAATAATTCCGGTTTTTTCAGGGGTAGTTCTACTGTTTCTTTAATTTCAACTACCTGTTCTTCTAATCCGCCTATCTGCCCGTAACTTACATCTGGTTTTTCTTCAACTTCCATACCAGTTACTAGTGGGTCTTTTTCTGAGGGCAGTACGTTCACTATGCTGAAGGTCTGCTGATTCAAGGCCACTCTAGCTCCTGGTTCTAAAGATTTTTCATCTAAGAAACGTGAATATCCAATAACGAAGTGCGGTCCGGTACTACTTTTAACTACTACTTTACCATCGTCTAATACTTCGGTTACGGTAGCTATTACCAGTGGAGGAGATCTGAACCGTTCAATTTCTCCTCTGAGAGATTTTACCTCTCTATCAATCCGCATCTTTTCATTTTCAAGTAATACTTTATCCTTTTCGAGTTTCCTTACCTTCCACATTAAATTGCGTTTGGTTTTGGTATTCTCCTCTTTAAGGATTTTAATCTCTTTTTTAAGGTCTTCTATTTTCTTTAAAACATTGGGGGACATGTTTTCCATGGTCCTGGTTCACTCCTAATCATTTTTCCATAATAAAAAAATAATTGTTGGTTTTCATGTTATATAGTCAATTATTATCCCTAATAATATTTAAATATTGAGGTGTAAAATTATATATAAGACAATTCAAAGGGATGCCCATGAGATGCGAGATTTGTGGAAAAAAAGTACCAGGTAAGCCAATACGTGTTAAAATCGACGGTTCAGTCATGCAAACTTGTAAAGAGTGTTCAAAATTTGGTAAAGTACAAAAAGAACCTCCAAGACCAGCTAGACCCAGAACGCCACCTCGTCGCCCTAGGGTAAGAGAACCATCATATGAAGTATCTGAAGACTATAATACCCTGATCAGAACAGCAAGAGAAAAAAAAGGATGGTCAAGAGAGGAATTAGCACAAAAAATCAATGAAAAAGCATCGGTAATTAATAGGATAGAATCTGGGAAAATGATTCCAGATATAAAACTAGCAAGAAAGTTAGAAAGGATTTTAAACATTACAATATTGGATCGAATAGAAGATGAGCAACTAGAAGACACAGCTTCATCAACCAGAGGCGGTACCACCATTGGTGATATAGCTCACATAAAGAGGAGATAATAAAATATTTTTACCTTTTTCCAGAACGCTCTTTACTTTTCAGGGAATAATAACCCTTAAAAGGAAGCAGTTCACTAAAATTCTTCTTTAAATTGGAATAATCTTCATATTCGTCGCTTATAACAACCAGATGTGCCGGGGGATGTATTTTCCTAACCTGCATTATGCTCTTGGTGGTGTCTTCTTCCACCAGCACCATAACCGCCCGTTTAGATTTCCTTTTTATTTTTTGTTTAAGGATACGCTCTATAACTTCATCCGCTAGTTCTGGGGGTATTATTTTAGGTTTTCCACAGATTTTAAGATGGGCGTGTCTTTCCAGATCCGCCAGAGCATTTAAGATTTTTTTCTTATCGTCTGCTCTGATTAAAATAAGTGCCATGATCTGTTCAACGCCTTTTTTTCATGAAGGAAGAGATGAGAGTGCTTCTAAATAGTACCAGAACCACTAGGATTAACCCTATTGCTGTCTGCATATTTCCGATAATATCCAATAGTGAGGAGCTTATGGGCAGATTCCAGGGTGGGGATGTTCTACCACCGCCCAG
>MVQY01000083.1 GCA_002067325.1 Methanobacterium sp. PtaU1.Bin097 | reverse complement strand
AAAGCCCAGGTACTGGCTATTGAATCCCACGGCGGGTTAAGTGAGGGAGACAATACTGAAGGAGCTATAGCTGTTCTCGATGCTGCAGCAGAGGAAGGAATCATATCCGCTGAAGAAAGAGACAGACAGACGAAGATGCTTAAAAAAGCCACAGAAATTGAAAAAACCAGGGGCATGGCCCAGGGAGAGTATATCCAGCCTTCCTATGGAGACCTCAAGGAAAAAGTGGGTAAAATTCTCCTTTCCAGTCTAGAAAGGGGTGATAAAGTTGCCCTGGTTTTAAATGCTAAAAAAGAAACTTCCTACCTATTCGCCGACCTATTAAAATTACCATTTAAAAAATTTAATGAAAATAACCACCCCACGATAATCGCCAACCTCGATGAGAATGTGGGCCTCCCCCGCATAAGACAGCATGCACGAAACATCAGGGAAGAACTGGAAAAAGAAGGTACCTTCTTAGACTATATCACAGGCGGGTTAGATGAATACCCTCAAACTGGAGAAAAAGCAGCTGAGTTATTAAAGGACGGATCCTTTGACTTAGTAGTAGTTGCCGGAGTACCACATGCTCTCCCCATTGAAACCGTTCCCGGGGTTAGTATAGCAGTTACTGACGGTCCACGTCTGGTGGAACCACTTAAAAAATTGGGATACGATTACGTAGTTACCGAGTTAGACGCCCACGCCAAAACCCTGGGCACATCAGAAGTTGTCCCCTCCGATTTTGGACTGGTTTTAAGAGAATTGATGAACCAAGAAATACTAATTTAATAAACGTTTATATTAATCAAAAATCAAGAATTAAATTATAAGGTGATATTATGACCAAAACAGTAGGTTTAATTCTTTGCGGAGGATTTGGAAAGAGATTAAGGCCTCTTACAGAGAAAATTCCCAAACCCTTAGTTGAAATTAAAGATAACTACACCATACTGGACAAGCAGCTTTTCGATTTTAAAAGCGCCGGTGTTGACAAGGCAGTCCTTTTAACCGGATTTCTGGGTGAAAAAATCGAAGAAAGGTACGGAGATAACTATATGGGAGTGGATGTTGAATACATCCAGGAAGACAAACCCCTCGGTACTTTAAACGCCATCAGACTTGGAATGGAAAGTTTAAAAAATAATGAACAATCCGTTATCAGGAACGGGGATGTAGTGGCTGATTTAAACATAAAGAAGATGATCGAACAGGGTGAAAAATCAGACTATCCCTTATCCATATTCATAACCAAAATGGTCTCCCCCTACGGAATAGTGGAAGTAAGCGGAGACAGATTAGTTTCATTTAAAGAAAAACCCGTTCTGGACTACTACATAAACGGAGGAGTATATTTCTCCCAGGGCGAAATAGACTTCGGAGAATTTGAAGTGGGAGATATCGAAAAAACCGTGTTCCCCATGCTTGCCAAGGAAAACAAGCTCGGTTACTATAAGGAAGACGGGTTGTTCTGGATGGCCATCGACACCACCAAGGAACTGGAAGAAATCCGAAAAGAATACAAAAACCGGGAAGACAAACCCTGGGGATACGAAAAAATACTGATCCACACAGACAAATACCTCACCAAGGAACTGTTCCTGAAGGAAGGCTTCCAAACCTCCTTCCACTACCACACTAAAAAGGATGAAACCATGTACATCGTCAGTGGTGCCGGTTACATAGAATTCGAGGACCGGAAGGATTATTTCGGTAAAAATGACACCATACGCATTAAACCCCATGAAAAACACTCCATCGTAGCCATGGAAAACACCGTACTCCATGAAGTCTCCACCCCCCACCTGGACGATACCGAAAGGGTTAAAGATTTCTATGAAACCAGATAGACAGCCCCTATTTACCACCAAAACATCTATTTACATTTTTTATTTTAAAAACAAAAATTTACAGAGAAAATTTAATTATGATAACTATTATAGATTATGGATCCGGAAATCTGAAGAGCATCAAGAATGGCTTCACCAAAATTGGAGTGGAAACCAGGGTAACCAACGATCTAAATGACCTGCGGAAAGCCGAAGCACTGGTTCTACCCGGAGTGGGTGCCTTTGGACACACCATGAACAACCTGCGGAAGTATGGAAACACCATCCACGAACATGTAGACAGTGGAAAGCCATTTTTAGGAATTTGTATGGGTTTACAGGTTTTATTCAGCCGGAGTCAGGAAAGCGAAGGCGTTGAAGGATTGAACATATTCGAAGGGGGGGTAAAAAAATTCCCAGACTCTTTAATTAATGAAGGGTTTAAAATACCCCATATGGGATGGAACAACTTACAGATTAAACGTTCCTGTCCGATTTTAGAGGATATTAAAGACGATTACATGTACTTCGTACACTCATACTATGTGTCGCCTTCTGACGAAAACATAATCGCTGCCACCGTTGATTACGGTGTGGAAGTCCCCGCTGTAATCTGTAAAGACCAGGTATTCGCCACCCAGTTCCACCCGGAAAAAAGCGGGCCGACTGGGCTTAAGATTTTGGAAAATTTTGTAGAACTGATAGAATAATAAAAATTTATATATAAGTATTATCAAATAGGAACTTGCCCAGAAAACATATCTCAAAGAGGGGTTAACCGTGGATATTGAAGGATTCGTAAGGAAATCTATCAAAAAAGAAGACGAAAACACCATTAAAAATAGTTTACAAGAGAAAATACTGGAATACAAAAACATCGACCCCCAAAAAGCAGGTGAAATGGCCCGGGCAGTTATAGAGGAAGTTAAGTACACACTGAAAATCGAGGAACATGAAGATCCTGCTTTAAGAAGCCTGATCAACTACCCCCAGGCCAATGTGAAAATGGGGGAGATTGGAGTGGGTTCCCGGGGTGAAGGGGACTTCTTCGTCCACCAGAAAATCGCGGATATAGTGGCCAGCACCAACAGCAGCGCACTCATCACCCCATCAGCTCAGGACGACGGTGGAGTGGTCAAAACCAACATGGGATCTGAAGAGCTCTACATAACCACAGCAGTAGACGGTATACACTCTCGACTAAGTGAATATCCCTTTTTAGGTGGTTTTCATGTTGCCAGGGCTTCCCTGCGTGATGTGTGTGTTATGGGCGCCCATCCAGTTGCCATTATAAGCGACCTCCACCTGGCTGATGACGGTGACGTGGGTAAACTCTTCGACTTCACCGCAGGAGTATGCGCAGTATCAGAACTATTAAACGTCCCCTTAGTGGCTGGAAGTACCTTGAGAGTAGGTGGAGACATGGTTCTGGGCGACAGATTAGTCAGCGCCGTGGGCGCCGTGGGCGTATCACCCTATCCACCAACAGCACGCAAAAGAGCCGAAAAAGGAGACGTCATACTTCTCACTGAGGGTTCAGGAGGCGGTACCATCACCACCACAGCTCTCTATCATGGACTTTTCGATGTGGTATGGGAGACCATGGACATAAACTTCATAAAGGCCTCAGAAGCTATTTTTAATTCAGGGTTAATCCAAGATGTACATGCTATGACGGATGTAACCAACGGCGGATTAAGAGGTGATGCCCATGAGATATCACGTACCACCGGCCTGGGACTTAAATTCTATGAGGAAAAAATCAGGGAACTTATAAACCCCACCGTTCTGGAGATGCTGGAAAACCTGAACATCGATCCATTGGGTGTATCAGTGGATTCCCTGATGATAATAACCCCTGAAGATAAGGCGGACCAGGTTAAAAAGGCCATATCTGATGTGGGCGTGCGTATAGCAGAAATTGGCGAAGTGGATGATAAGGGTAAATCCCGCCTGGTAAAGAATGGGGAAGAAACCGAGCTGGTACCCCTCTTTAGAGAGGCGGCCTATACTAAGATTAAAAAAATCGTAGGAGATACCCAGCCGGATGATTTCCAGTCCATGAAGGATAAAACCGCACGTGCTGCCCAGGAAGCTATTAGTAAGAAAGACGATATCGTTAAAATGATAAGGGAGAGGTAATGGTCTTTATAGAGATCATATTACACTATGGATGATAATGGATTTATTTTTACTTTAGATGCGGTTTTAGCCATTATTCCTGTTTTTATAATACTTATTGCAGTTAGTGGTGTAGATCAGGGGAGTTTAATCCTGCCTTCCCAGCAGATACGCCTCTCTCATCAGGCACAGGATGCTTTAGATGCTATGGGCCAGTATCACGCATCTGAAGGTACCTTAATTGAAGAGATGGTAACGGTCCTTAAGGCGAATGGTAACAATGCCACCGGTGTTGCTGGTGCTGGTGAGCTGGCCGGTTCATATCTGGATAATAATCTCCAGGGAATGAATTATAAGCTGGTGGAATTAAACCATCTGGATGGTGAGACCATAATTTCAAAGGGAAAAGTAGAAGATGCTCAGAACGTGGCTGTTGGCACAAAAAATCACGGAGACTACTGTTTCAAGTTGTATGTGTGGGATTT
>MVQY01000082.1 GCA_002067325.1 Methanobacterium sp. PtaU1.Bin097 | reverse complement strand
TCATTGATGATGTAGTCATATTCCTTAGTAGTAACGGTCTTCACCTTAATTTTCTCTAAAGAAAGTTCATTAAGAGCTTTTAAATAATGTTGTTTTAACGATTTAATGTCTGCTTTGAAGTAGGATTCCGTTATGGGGTTAATTTTATGGCCAAGCATCCAATTTATAGGTAGTTCATCAACTTTAGCCTTATAAAGAGTGGTTGTAAACAACTTTCTCAACATGTGGGAAGTGAAAAAGTAACGTTTTTCGCTACGCATACCAAATCCCAACCTGTCATTTAAATCCCTAATAGAGTGTGAATGAGTTTCTTTTCCCATATTTCTGTTGAAATGGCTTACAAACAAGGGGTCTTGTAGACTTTCTATTTTTTTATTTTTCCTTATTCTCTCTAAAAGATAATCAAGAATAGCATCGTTGCTCTCTGGGCTATTAAAAGTGACATAAGGCATCCCTGTCTTATATCGTTTAATTTTCCAAGTCCCTACTAATTCTTTTTTCTTCTTTTTTAGTTTATTTACAACTTTAGGTATATTTAATAACTCATCTTCATCTAAATCCAAATATTCATCCATTGCAGTTAAAAAATCACCATAAGTAAGATGTCTTACCTCTGATGCACCCATTCCACTTGTATAATGTAACAATATTACTGCTTGAGTTCTCAGTCCAGAAACTTTTAGGGCCTTTTTAATATGCTCCTTTGTAGGTAACTCTTCAAAACTCTTATTTTGACTTTCATTTTTAAAAAAACCCCTAATTCTAAAGGTTTCGATTTCATATTCGTGATAAAACGCTTTAATAGTTTCCAAATTTCCTTTGATTGTTGATTCACATCTACCATTTATCCTAAGATGATCAGCGTAATCCAACAAATATCTTTTTATCTTTCGATCTTTCATTTTAATATTATTATCTTGTTCCTGTTCGGCTATATCTAATAGCTCCTTCGGTGATTTCCCTAAAAAATTACAATATGACTTTAGTCTTATAGTATAATTTTCCTCTGAAGATTCACTTAACCCGCGAGCCAAGTAAAAATCTTGAACATACCGATCGTTATGTATTTTTTTGTTACTAAATTTCATAAAATATCCTCCAAATTTTCAAAATACAGAATATATTTTCATTTATCCAGCCCATAATCCCCGAGAAGAGGAATATAACCACCGACCAGGCTACCGAACTTAAATCCCTGTTTAAGCGGATGAACATGTAGATCACCACTACCACCAGGATGATCCAGATATAGGGCTTCATAAAGCCGTATAAAGGGGGTAATATCAGGGCAAAAAGTGGTAGAAGTAAGATGGTAACCATGATCGCCCCAAACCCTCCCAGGGCCACCAAACGTATGGCTTCCTTGCCCCTTCCCTCCAGCATGAGGTGATGCCCGGGTAAGACCGAGAGGACGGTGCCCTCCTCCGGCACTCCCAGGAACATAGAAGGTATAAATTCCAGTAGGGCGTGGGAAATAGACATTGAAATTAAGAACACTCCCAGGAATTCTGGAGATAGAAAGGCCAGAATGGTGGCTGATGATGCAAAGGTGAAGGCACCCACGGTGTTAACGTGGATACCGGGGATTAATCCCGTTACTGCCCCGCAGAGAACGCCTATGATACAGGCAAATATGAGATCAAAAATATGAACCACTCCACAGAGATAGTATAATACTAATAGTATAAAAAGTATTATGATCGTGTTGTGGGGACTAAATTTTTTTAACGGTGAAAATTATAAAAAATTAGTGGAAAAAACGAATTATATTAACCAAAAAAGTAATTAGAGAGTAAAACGGCTTACATAAGTCTTCTTACATCTTCTACTTCGATGCTGCTTATGTTTTCCAGTTTGGAGAGATTTTCTTCAACTTTTTCTGTCCCACCTTCCTCATCTCCCACAACTACCATTACTTTAAGGGCCACCAGGCCAAAAGCTATTGGTTCTTCATCTATCTTGTGGAATTCAGCGCCTTCCGGTATGGATTGTATGATATCTTCTTTGATCTTTTCTAAGTTAACATCCGGGCTTTCCGGCATTACCTTAATCGTTGCTACAACTTCTCCCATAATCGTAACCTCCCATAAAACTCGTCTTTAGAGTTAATATAATTTTATTTATCTTACAAGTAATATTTAACTTAAGGTCCTTTAAATCCGCATTTACACCTGTAGATATGTCCGAAGGTCCTGCATTTCTGGCATCTGTAGAGTATGGTCTCGCATTCTGGACATTCAAATTTCACGTAGGTTTCCACTGGTGATATTTCCTGTTTACATGATGTGCATTCTATTTTATCCATATTAAATTCCTCCAATAAGTGTATATTTAGTATCTTCACTTTTACCTTCAATTATAGATAGAACCCTTTCTGGATACTTTCCATTAATCACATAGCAAGATGATCCGTATTGAAGTAAAAGCCCTGCTAAAAATTCATCAACTGATGTTTCACCAAAATCTAGTAGTTTTTTTGCACTGATATTTCTTATCAGTTGAGTACCATCCTTGGATGGTTTATGATCATATATACCATCTACATCAGTTGCTATTAATAGTTTAGCCTTTAGTCGATGTGCTATATAAAGGGATAGGGAATCAGAAGTTACCCTCCAGGAATGTTCTAAGGGATCCTTACCGAACAAAAACTGGGAAGGTATTAAGATTGGGAGTTTCCCCCCATTTAAAGTCTTCTCTACCTGATCTATAGAATGAACACCCTCGGCACCGGGTACTTTATCTGCTAGGAGCATTCCTAATATATCCATGCATAGAATAGCGCTTTTATGAGTGACTGCATCTCTAAAGTGCATTTTCTTATCGTACAATCTTAATTGGTTAGCCAGCTCTCCGCCCCCACAGATCACCATGACACTTTTACCAACCAGGGCTTTAGAGAGGTTAACTGCTTCTTGTGGGAAAAGACTTCCCCCAATCTTTACAATCCAATCCATAAAATCAGCACTTCATTTAATGATTAAAAGTAAACTCACAACTACTTAAACAACTTCAAATCCTGGGTAATCTTATCGATCTTCTCATCATCATCAGGACCAATCCCCAAGCAGGTAACCGTGGATTCCGGTAGTTCGGTATGCCCGGCATCGGTGACTAAGAAGTAGGGCAGATCAGTGGCTTTAACCAGTTCATAGTACTGGAAGAGTTCATCTCTATCTTTAACTTTTAAAACCACCTTTTTACCCCCCTCAAGTTCCCAGTTTTTTATCTTCCTCTCATCTGCACGCTTATAGGATCCTAGGCTGGCGTGACAGGCCTGAGCAGCGAGTTTACCCCGGCTTATGGGGAGGTCTCCCCTCATGATTATTACCTGTTTCATTGGTACACCTTTAAATATACTATCTGACTTGTTTATTATTATCTGACCTGTTTTTACTATCTGACTTATTTTCGGTTTAAATTTGACTTGTTTTCCGGGTCAATGAACTGAATCCGTCCTTGATATTTAAAAACCAGTTAAATCAACCTTTTACCCATTCTTTCCATGTCAACCGAGTAAACTTCCATACCTGGAATTATAACTCGGGCCACTGGTATTTCGATTTCCCGGCGGGTTAAATTCGTATAATAAATCTTATCAAACCCGTTCTTTTTAAGGATATTTACACAGGTTTCGATGTCCTCCTTGAAGGTGGGCTTTGATTTATCCTTGATATGGGAGATATCGATTAACTTATGGGAGTCACTGAACCAGTGTTTGTTGATCCTTTTCATCCTCTCATATCCTGCTTTTCTCATGAAAACGGCCCGGTTGGTATCCTCCCGGGTTCCGTGGATCTGGGTGGCCCTGCTCTGGGCAACCTCGGTGAGGGCCCTTATAACGGCGACCTCCGGGTTCAGGTGGGTTCCCACCCCCAGAGATAAAAGTGCGGGGTCTCTAAGTACGGTATCATCTGCTACCGCGGCTATGGTGGTTATATCCACATCTGCAGTCAAATCCAGTAATTTAACTTCTATCTCTGACTGGTCGAATTTATGTAGCATATCTCTGATGAGGGGGTTTTCTGTTCCGTCACAAACCACTTCTCCCCTGCATTTCTTTTTCGCCTCGAATATGCTCCAGGCATCCCTTTCAACTACCTCGGTGATTCCGTGGTAGACTGCCTCTTCGATACGGTTACCCGATGCCAGACCATTGGTGTTGGACTTAAAAAGTACGGCACCACCACGAGGGATGTAAGGATGGTAGATGGCGTTAACTGGGGCGAGGTATTCTTCATCATCCGTCACGTCCACGGTTTTAATCCAGTCCAACCTGGTCGTATCTGCTTTGTAAGATTGTTGAGGTAGAATCAGTGTTTCTGGATTGATAGCCCCTTCCATCTCCCCATATAATCCTGTTTCAAACATCTGAGCGTCTTCTACGTTTATCTCTGCGGAGTACCTTTCAAACGCTTCCATCATGGCCGATGCTTTAGCCTGGCTTTTAGTTGCTCCTTTTCCAGCGTAGATGCTTACTGCTCCCTCGGCAGCTCCCGGCCTTATGGCGGAATAAACTGGTATTCCCAGACGGTCCAGATGGGTTATCTCTGCTATCCTGGTCACCCCTGCCCTCCGGAGTTTACCCTCCACGTTTGCTATGGTACGTTCCGGTGGGATGGCCCGGTGGGTGCATCCGAAATAGGTGACTGGGACTTTCTCAAACATTTAAAACACTCTAATATCTAGTTTAACCTTACTCATCCATTATTATTTGGGAATTGATCATATTTAAGATTAAAATACCAATCCAGTGAAGGCATAAAATACCATCACACCGGTAATTCCAGCCATTACTACCCATATAATTGGATTCCAGCGGATTATCTTGGCTCCGTCAAGCATGCTGATTGGGATCAGGTTGATCATGGCCAGGAAACTGTTTACATAGAATCCAAGCACTCCTATTGTGGTGACCAGCTCACCAGATGGGAAGTAGTACAGTAGTAAAAAGAAAAGCCCGGCCAGGATCAGGTTGGTTGCTGGACCAGATGCGGAAATTTTACCGTTCTGTTCCCGGGATATGTACTCTCCATGGATGTAGACCGCCCCGGGTGCTACGAATAGAAAACCTAAGGCTGCAGTTATAATTGCAAATATAAGTCCTTCCACCCATAAGCGGTATTCTGCCCAGAATCCGTATCTCATTGCCACGAATTTATGGGCCAGTTCGTGCAGGATGAATCCCAGTCCCACTGCAATGAAGGTGACCAGGATGAGTGAAAAACTGGGAAGTGTTCTTCCACTGAATATGTAGGCGAATAGGACGGTGATGATAACCATTGAAATTATCAGATCTCTGATTTCCCTGGATGTGAATCTCATCATATTATTTAAGACAGGAAATCTTATATAAATATGTTTTCAGATACTGATTTTTATCGGATATAACCCGTCCAAAACTCATGATAACCCTTTAAATTGCCAGTTTATATCAATGGGTACATTTATTATCACTGAAGGACAATCAATAGATGATCGAATGATAATATAGATGACCTTTAATTTTTTCAGGGGATGGGATTTACCATGGCCAAAAGTTGTGAGTACTGTCAGATAGACGGTGGATACGGGAAACTCATAAAGGAAACTCCTTACTGGATGATCTTCCTGGCTCCCAGCCAGAGGTACCTGGGAACCTGTGTGGTAGCCCTTAAAAGGCAGTGCCAGGACCTGTCTGAACTTGAGGATGAAGAATGGGAAGATTTTATAGGTATCCTGCAGAAACTGGAGCACAGTTTAAAAGAGACATTCAATCCAACCCTCTTCAACTGGAGTTGCTTTAAAAATAAGGCCTTCCGAGATGGAGACCCCAATCCAGAGATCCACTGGCATTTCCACCCACGCTACCAGGAAAAAGTGCAATTCGGTGGTTTGGAATTTGAAGACCCTGATTTCGGCTACGTCCCTAAAACCACACCTTATAAAGTCCCTGAAGAAATCATGCTGAAGATAATATCGGCCATTCGGGAGAATTTATAGAAGACTCTCTAAATTATAGAAGACTCTCTAAATTAGTTAAGAAAAACCATAATGAACTTTGAGAAGAAAATGATGAACTGGATAACATGGATCTAAAGAAAATATTGGACAGTATGGATGCTGCAGAAGTAGATTCCCTTTTAATCTTAAAACCGGAAAACATAACCTACCTGGCAGGGTATAGGCCTTCCAGTGCATCTGTTGTAATTGTAACCGATGAAGCCACTCTCTACACCACCAAGATGGATATGGAGGATGCCTCCATGAATTCTAAGATTCCTCTGGGTGAATTTGAATCTATAGATAAAATAAAGGACCATCTGAAGGGCCGGGTGGGGATTGAAAAGTCCATGCCGGTATCCCTCTATAAAAAATTCAAAGATGGATGTGAACTTAAGATAACAGAAATCGTAGAGTCAGCGAGAATCATCAAATCACCTGATGAGATAGAGAATATTGGGAGGGCCATTGATATTGCGGAGAAATCCCTCCTGGATTTAGAATTTCAGGGAACAGAAAGTGAAGTGGCAGCCCAGCTGGAATACAACATGAAATCCAACGGATCCACTAAACCCGCCTTTGATACCATAGTCGCCTCTGGAGAGAGGTCCAGCCTACCTCATGCCACCATTTCCACGAGTAAGTTGGAATCTCCCCTGGTTATTGATTGGGGGGCGGTTTACAACAACTACTGTAGTGATCTAACCCGGACTTTAGTTAAGGGTGAAAAAGAGATGGAAATATTTAACATCGTACTGGAAGCACAACAGGAAGCCATTAAAGTTATAAAACCAGGTATTAAAGCATCCTATGTGGATAAAGTGGCCCGCAGGGTGATAGAAGAATATGGTTATGGGGATAATTTTATACATTCAACCGGGCATGGCCTGGGGCTGGAGGTACATGAAAATCCGACTTTATCTAAAAAAGGTGAGTTTAAGTTAGAGAAGGGAATGGTAATCACCGTGGAGCCAGGAATTTATATCAAAGGCCAGTTCGGGGTGAGAATAGAGGATGATGTCCTGGTGGGAAACAGGGCCCAGGTTCTAAGTAGTATTAAAAAATCCATCAACTAAAATTTGTTGTAAAAAATGAACCTTTTAACTTTAACAAAAAAATTGACTTTTATTTGCATATAGAACAATGAAACAAGGGAAAGTATTAATATATGTGAAGGTAAGAGTTATCATTTAGGTGAAAGGATGGCCATTATACCCTCAGCATTATCGCCCCTGTCAAGAACCGTGGATAGTATAATACCCGACCGATATCTGGTTAGTTTACAGGAAAACCTGGTACGGGCCGGTATGTATGTTAAGGCATCAGAATTATTAACTCTGGTTATACTGGGAGGTATAATACTCGGCGTGATCGTCTTTTTCTTATTTTCATTAATTGGTATTACCCCCATACTCGGCGGGATAATCGGATTTATCCTTCCCGGGGCAGGTATCTTTATCTGGTTATTCTTCATGATGGAAAGGCGGGTGGATAGCATAGAACAGAGTACTCCTGACTTTTTAAGACAGATATCCTCACTTCTTAGATCGGGTGTGGGTATCGAAACTGCCATGGAAGACATCTCCAAACATGGTAGGGGTCCTTTAATCGACGAACTTAAGAGGGCAGTAATTGAAATCAAGATAGGAAGCACCTTTGAAGATGCATTGTTATCCATGAGTGAACGTTTAAAATCAAAAAACCTTGATAGAACCTTTAAAATGATACTGGAAGGTAGAAGGGTGGGTGGAAGCCTATCAGACGTTATTGAAACTGTTGCTGAGGATTTAAGGGCAG
This sequence comes from Methanobacterium sp. PtaU1.Bin097, assembly GCA_002067325.1. Taxonomy (GTDB): domain Archaea; phylum Methanobacteriota; class Methanobacteria; order Methanobacteriales; family Methanobacteriaceae; genus Methanobacterium_A. Next base: position 20,822 of record MVQY01000082.1, on the reverse strand, counting down.
TATTAGCTTTAAAACGGGAGAGAAAAGCTAACGTGATGATGTCGGTTATGTTCCTGATCATCGCAGCCATAGTTGCCGCGCCCTTCGCTTTAGGCATGATCATGAGTTATTCTACATTTATCGGAAAATTGGGAAACCCCAACCCCTTATTTGATTCAGCTGTAACAGCAGCCAGTGGATATATCATAATCCACTCCATAATAGCCGGTCTTCTAATTGGCATAGTCATGTACGGCAGTGCAAGAAAAGGTATAAAATACGCCATTCTCTTAGCTCCGGCAGCTTTTGGAATATTTTATGTTATACAATCTTTAGCACCAATGTTATTTGGATTTTAGGAGAATAGAAAAATGAAAATGCTCGTAGAAGAAAGCGGACAGGGTTCAGCGGAACTAATTTTACTGTTTGGGGGCATCATAGTCGTTGCTATTGTAGCTTTAATAGCCTACAAGAACTATTTAAATGGCCTGGGAAGTGGAATAAACGGTAGTCAGCTGAACGAGACAACCAACGCCATACAAGGTTTAAAAGATCTATTCGCGTAGATTTACACCCTTTTGATCCTCTTTTTTTTAAATAATTTAATTTTATAAATGAGTATGTAGGGTTTAATTTTAAATAGGATAATAGAGGGGCACTCCCATGAAGATGCTTATAGGCGGAAGTTTAGAGGATAAGGAAAAGAAGTTAAACGTTACAAACCCCTATGATAACTCCATTATCGACACCGTACCACTGGGAAGCCTTCAAGATACAAAAAGAGCCATATTAGCAGCTTACGATGCCAAAAAGGTGATGGAGTCCCTCTCATCCCGCAGAATATCCCAGCTCCTCTTTGACGTCCACCAGGAACTATCCGGGAAACTGGATGAATTCGCCCGGTTGATGACCCTGGAGACTGGAAAACCAATTCGGGATTCAAAAGTAGAGATGACCAGATCCTTGGATACTATACTCCTATCAGCGGAGGAATCCAAAAGAATCTACGGGGAGACGGTACCTGTAGATGCCGGTCTTTCCGGTGAAGATGCCATCGGCTTCACCATCAGGATACCGGTAGGTGTGGTTAGCGCCATCACCCCCTTCAACTACCCGGTGAATCTGGCACTCCATAAGATAGCCCCGGCAATAGCCGCTAAAAATACGGTGGTCTTCAAACCATCCTCCCAAGCACCCCTCACCGCTATGAAACTGGCGGAATTGATGGACTCTCACCTGCCAGACGGGGCGGTTAACTGTTTAACAGGAAAAGGGGAGTTGATTGGAGATGAAATGGTCAAAAGCAACCTGGTGGATAAGGTATCTTTCACGGGGAGTGTGGCCACCGGACTCTCCATAGCAGAAAAGGCATCCATGAAGAAGCTAACCCTTGAATTAGGGGGAAACGATCCACTAATAGTGTTGGAAGATGCAGATATTGATGACGCTGTTAACGCTGCAGTTAAGGGTGCCTACTCCATCGCCGGACAGGTCTGCATAGCCGTTAAAAGGATAATCCTGGATAACAATGTGGCCGATGAGTTTATAGAAAAACTGGTGGGTTCAACCAGGAAACTACGTATGGGCGATCCATTAGATGATAAAACTGATATCGGGCCCTTGATCGATGTTAATGCAGCTTTACATGTGGAAAAAGTGGTGAACGATGCTTTGGGTGATGGTGCTGAACTCCTCTGTGGGGGTAAGCGAGATGGTGCGTTTTATGCACCCACTGTTTTAGACAGGGTTAACCCGGATATGGAGATGGTTAGGGATGAAACCTTCGGACCGGTAGCACCTATAATACGGGTTGATGATGCCCGTGAAGCTTTCAGTGTGGCTAACGATACCCGGTACGGTTTACAGGCCGGTGTATTTACCAGTAGTATAGAAAATGTTAAGAATGCGGTGAAAATCATCGAAGCTGGAACGGTTCTCATAAATAAATCCACCTTCCGTACGGATAACATGCCCTTCGGCGGGTTTAAGATGAGCGGACTTGGAAAGGAAGGGGTTAAATACGCTGTGGAAGATATGACCCGTGTGAAGTTGGTTATTTTTTAGATGATTTAGTTAATTTCTAGTTGTAAAAAAATTTTAGCTATTTTTTAAAATACAATCCCTTGAAATTCATTTCAGGAATGTTTCTGTAAAATTCCTGGTTTCATTTAAAGCTTCCAGTGGTATGCCATGGGGTATGTCACCGAGTCCGCCCTTCACATCCTTTAGGATGCCCTCACCTGCACCTAAAAACATCCCCTCACTGGTCACTCCCTGAAAGACTGCCGGAGGAAGCAAGGCCACTGCAACGTGGTTACCATCTTTAACTGTTAAATCATTGGTCACCACGGTTACCGCCCTTTCTCCCAGGTTCACGTTGCATATGAGTAGTTTATCTGACTGGGGGTGTTTGCCTGCACTGGATACTAAACCGGTTACTATGTCGATGGCAATGACTGGGTCGTTTATCTCTCCCAGCTGCAGTCTCCTTTTAAGGCCGGATATGGTGTTTAGGAAGAACTTTATCTTGGCCACAGATTCTGTTAACTTATCTTTCTCTCCCCGGGCGGCCAGTTCCAGGAACTGGTGGTGCCAGTCTTCCCCACCTAGAGCATCTACTATCTCCAGAGCACCATCTTCCAGGCTGCTTATTTGGGGAGTTTTTGAGATTTCCACTGGATCGAGATAACTGTAATAGAGGGACTGTATCTCCGGGACCATGTCCCGGGCGCTCTTAAGGGCTTTCTTCTTATTCCATTTGCCCCTTAAATTGGCACCTTCCACCGTCCTTAAAAAGAGTTCCACCGATTTTTGAGCCACCAGCAACCGGTAGTCTTTACTGCTATCCCACATACTTTCTCGCTAAACCTGGAGTTAACCTTTTAAAAAATTCAGGGACTTACCTGTAAAATAATTTAACACAACTAGTTAATGATTTTAGTATTGTAAAATATTTAGATTAGTACAGAATTTAGACTAGTACTGATTGTAAACAAATATTTAAGTACAGAATGTGTAGTTTTTCTCTTCTATGTAATCTTCCATTAGCTCTAAAAGATTGTTGACCTGTTCCCGGGTTTCATCAGGAGTGGTGGTGTCGATGGTTACTTCGTTTACGAATTGTTTGATGTCCATATAAACCGTATAAATTTCCTCTAATTTTCCACTCTGTGTTGCCTGTCTCCAGTCATTTATAAGGGCTAATTTCCTATTATTATACATTGTCTGGTTAATTACCGGGACCATACTATCTCCTTTAATTTACAGTGAAATTGATAATTTAAAACCGGTTAATTTCCACCGATATCATCGTAGTTTTTTTCACCTCTAATAATTTAACTAAGATCCTTATAAATTATTCACCTAAATTTTTGGTGGTACTTAATTGGTATTAATTATCAACTACGACATTATTAAAAAATTAAAATTCTCAACAACATTTACCGCATTACATGTTGCATCGTTCGATTTAACTTTAAAACTTGTTAAAATCTTTATGATATGAATATAAAAATTGATAGATGTCTAAAAATGAAAAAATAGATTGTGTTATGGTTTTTTCTTATTTAGAGAATTGAGTCTCTAAACAAACAGTTTTAAATCACGGACATTAGATGAAAATAGCCCAAATAAGGGTTAATTTATTAAAAAAAGCAGCCAGCGAGGGATCTTAAATTTAAGTTATTTCAAAAGCCTTGATATGGGCTTTAAATCGAAAAAAGAGCCATGATAGCTCCTTTTTGTGGGTTTAAAATAGCAAACTTTATAAGTGATCATTTTAGTATGTAAGTTCAAGTCCAGAAATAATCCTAAATTTAATTTCTGGTCATGGAGGCGGTATAATTAATAGAAAATTAATTCTAGCAGGGATAACGCTAGTAGCATTAATGCTATTTGTTAATGTAAGCGACGTTTCTGCTGCCAGTACTACTTCTGTAGATAAAAACTCCATTGTTAAATCTACAAGTACTGTAAAAACTTACGTTGAAACTAAAAAAACAGTTCCAAACAGCGTAACTGTAGCAAATAAACAAGTAACATCAGCACAATACTTGCAACTGTTAACCACAACTACGACAAACATCAATAAAAACAGTAACAAAGCAGTAACAGTGAAAACTGTAGCAAAAGCACCAAAACCCGTGGAAAAAGTAAAAACCGGGACTTTATCTAAAAAGGAATACATATCCGTTGCAAATAAAATCAACACTTTCATAAACACCAACGGAAGATTACCCAACTTCGTATCCACTTCCCTGGGAACTATGAGACCCGAAAACGTGATATATTCCTACTCAAAAGTCCTCGACTTCTACAAAACCAACAAACGACTACCCAACTACGTTTCAGTAAAGCCATGGAGCACCATCAGTAAAACAACCGCACCAGCAGGTTCAGAAGGAGTAAGTTTAAGACCTGTTTACATATTATCAGATAATATAAACAGTAAAACCTATGACAACAACAGAATCAACATCCTGGTAAATGAACTTAAAAAACTGGGACTCAAAGCTTACAACATGGGCGCTGGAACCAACAACATAGCAGTATTCAATAAAGTACCTTCCAATGCATTGGTTGTACAGATCATGGGAGGAGCCTGTGCCGCTACTATTAAAGAGACCGGAAGTGCCTGGTACAAAAATATAGTAGGTAACAGGAAAGTATTCTTCGTCTGGACCGAAGGGGCAAAGAAAATAACCGGTTTAAATTGGTTAGAACGAGCCCATGACGACAATTTCAGTGCAGCCTCATTCAAAGGGCTGGCAAATCCAGATAAATACCTCCTAAGCCATGGATACCAATATTACGAAGGTTACACCAACAGCAAGGCAAGTACGCTGGCGAAGATAATTTACGCGCAAGCAAAAAGCTAAAAAATTAGCAATCCTGGAATTTCAGGATTGATCTAATTTTCTTTTTTTATTTTTTGTTTTTTATTCTAAGAATTTTTTATAAGATTTGTTTCAATTTCTAATATTCATCTACTAAAAATAACAATCAATCATCCATCTATTGTAGTACCTGTATTCCCCTTCAGGGCATCAAGGGCTGATTCTAAAGACGTTACCACCACCTTCTTACCCCCAAAGTCCAGGAAGTCTATGGCCGATTTTACCTTGGGCCCCATACTCCCCGGTGGGAAATGACCCTCCTCTAAATATTTAAGGGCCTCAGATTTGCTTAAATGATCCAGACCCTCCTCACGTGGCGTGCCATAGTACAGGCTGATCTTCTCCACATCAGTCAGGATCAGCAATATTTCCGCTTCTATGAGCGTGGCCAGTAAAGATGCGGCGTAATCCTTATCTATCACACACTCTATGCCCTTCAACCTCCCATCCGTCAGGGTGACCGGTATCCCTCCACCACCAGAGGCTATGACTAGATCACCAGAATCATATAAGGTTTTAATACATGCTTCCTCTACAAATCCCAGGGGGATTGGTGAAGGGACTAATCTCCGGAATCCTTTCCCGCTGTCATTTTCTATGGTCCAGTTTTTCTCCCTCCGGAGCTGGTCTGCCTCTAGTGCAGTGTAGAACGGTCCGATTGGCTTGGAGGGGTTTTCAAACTGGGGGTCTTCCGGGTGGACCAGGGTCTGGGTGAGGATGGTCACCACCGATTTATCAATCCCCCAATCCTTCAGGATGTTCTTAAGTGAGAGCTGGAACATGTAACCGATCATACCCTGGGACTGGGCCCCGCAAACATCCAAGGGCATAGGCGGCAGGTAATCCTTGGCATAGTCATAGGCCAGGAGGATATCACCAACCTGGGGACCGTTACCATGGGTTAAAGCTAGGTGGTAGCCTTCAGAAATTAACTCCACGATATATTCACTGGTCTTCCGTACATTTTCAAATTGTTCCTTAGCAGTTCCCTTCTCGGTATGCTTGAGTATGGCGTTACCGCCCAGGGATACCAGCATGTTACGTGTTTTCATAGTTCAATACCTTTTTATGTTTCATATCCGTTTCAAAGGGCAGGTCATACAGTGGGCCCCACCGTATCCCCCGGTGAGGTTGGATAAATTCAGGGGATAAGCTTCTACATCGTACTGGTAGATCTCCTTCTTATGGGGGAAGAATTGACCTTCCTGCCTTAAATATCTGTAATCCTTCTTAACCTGGGCAAATAATTTACCATATCCCCCTGGATCTGCCTTGGCCCTTAATCTGAGTTTACCTATCACATCCTTTACTATGCGCTCCACTTCAACTGCCAGGACTGTTCCGTCCCGGATGCATAGTAGGTTAGAGGCGTAGGCCATCTGTTCCAGGGTGGTGATGTTTATGAAGTCAAATCCCCGGGATGCCATGTATTCATATAGGTTGGTCTCCCCTGGAGATTTCTGGTAGCCGTCAGTGGTACTCTGGTAGATATCGACTCGTGTAGTCTCTAAGAGTGGCTTTGAACCCACCGCCACCCCCTGGGAGACCACGTTGAAGTAGTTGTCCAGGTGCATGTTCAACATGGGATCCCTCTTCTCGGGTGGTATCAGTGGATGGCTGGGCTGGTGAACCAGTGCCACCTCATCGAATCCCAGGCCGTTTTCCATCATCTGTTCTGCCCCGGACAGGTTGGTGCGGTCACCCACTCCAATGAGGGCGAAGCTATCCAGGGGCATGAAGTCTCCTCCTTCAAAGGTGCCCGGCTCCTGTATCTCATATATGGGGGGTTCTTTAAGCATCTCCCATAGGAGTCCCGTAAGCTGCGGTTCCCTCTTCCTCTGGGGTTTTCTCATCCGGGAGAGCAACATACCCTTATCAGTCACCATCTGCTGGTCCCTCATGAAGTAGAGGTTGCTTAATGGCTCCCTCTGGGTGATGTGCAGGTTTATCATCCGGGTGGTCATCCGGGGCTCCAGTTCTATGGAGGGATTAAGGAGGATGGTGTTGAAGTAGTGCTCCGGGTCGAGTATATCACTGTTTGCATCCATCTCCCGGCAGGCCAGCTCCACCTCTCCCTCTGTCCCGGTAAATTGTATGGACTTCTTGGCCAGCTCTATGAGTTTTGCTTTCATACTGGGCTTTTTAAGAGCCGTGCCTACTATGGTGTCCTTTAGGGGGAGGACCTTAATCTTGAAATCATGTTTTAAGGTGTACTGTAGAAGTTCATGTTCCTTAAGTGCGTCTCTCTGGCTGAAAGCCCGCTCATAGAGGGATGCGAAGGGGTCTAAGAGGCCGAAAAACATCTCCATCCCTGGTGTGTGGACTGCTACCTTTTTAAGACGGTCCCATTCCGCTTTAATTTTGGTGGTCATTTAATCTGTCCCTTAAGTTTTTATGGGGAAATTTGAAATATCACTAATTCGGTGATGATATTTCATTTGGATTTTAAAAAGGATTTAAATTTCGATTAGGATCATGTTTTTGGAAAATTTTTTCCTTAAATCATCATAAAACCCCATTCCCAGCATTTTCAAGTGGTAAAGTTTAAGTATAGGAGATTAATAAACAAATACTATAGTATTTCAAATGATTCAAAGAATGTTCCAGAAATAAGGCATTTGAGGGGCAATCTTCTTAAAGGAGAAGATAGAAAAATACAAAACAATTGAGTCGAAAGGTGGTTGAATGGTAGAATTATCAGGATTGTATAATTTAGACGTGTACACAACCAGGGGTAAGTATGTAGGACGAATTCAGGACGTAGTTTTAAACATCAAAAAAGGTAGGGTATCCACCTTAAAGGCTGTGGCCATGAATCCGGATAAGAAAAATGTGGGCATAAGGGACGTAATTAAAACAACCATAAACATCGTTCCATCTGAAAGAGATGAAATAAGACCTCTACAGGAAGAGGGAAGTATAGAAATTCCTTATGAAAGAGTTCAGGCAGTGGGTGACATCCTACTCATCAGTCCGGAATTAGCTTCTGAAACAGTCCCTACAGTACCAACATCCCAATAGGAAGATTTTAAATTGAAAGTGGGGATATTAGGTTGCGGCGCCATAGCTAATATAATCACTAATTTTCAAGCTGAAGGCAAACTCGGCGTCGACCTCGAATTTTTTTATGACCGTGACATGGAGAGGGCAGAGAACCTGGCCTCCCAGGTAGACGGGACAGTTGTTTTGAACCTAGAAGATCTGCTCGCCAATGTGGACCTGGTAATTGAAACCGCATCACCCCAGGCCGTCCGGGAACACGTCCCCCAGATCCTTGAAGCAGGAAAAGACGTTATCGTCATGAGCGTCGGGGCTTTACTGGATCCTGAGCTCAGGAATAATCTTAAAACCATCGCCGAAGAAAACAACTCCAGGATACATGTACCATCCGGTGCTATTGTGGGCTTGGACGGTGTTAAAGCAGCGTCCATCGGTAAGATCCAGAAGGTGAGCCTCACCACCCGCAAACCACCAAAATCATTGGGCATCTCTGCAGACACTGAAACAGTGCTCTATGAGGGTAAAGCCAGGGATGCCGTGGAAAAATTCCCCATGAACATCAACGTGGCCGCAACATTAAGCATCGCCTGCGGTAAGGAAGTGGACGTGAAGATCATAGCCGACCCCAGCGTGGACCGTAACAGCCACGAAGTCCATATGATAGGTGATTTCGGCGAGCTTAAAACAACCACCCATAACATGCGGTGCAGTATAAATCCTAAAACAAGTGTATTAGCCGCTTATTCTGCTATTAAGCTTCTTAAAAGTTTAAATGAAAATCTAAAGATTGGTACCTGAAGTTTTTTACCACTAATGGATTTCTTTTATGTAAACTCGATTTCTTTTATAAATATATACTATAGATGAACTTATCTTATAACTAGGAAAAATTACTAATTAAGATAATATGAAAGATTCTGAGATTTACTCTAATTTAAGGGTTCCCCAGGGTTCCAGGATAATAGTACGAGTCGATGGAAGGAGCTTCTCTAAACTGGCCCCTAGACTAGAACTCGAAAAACCATATGACCTGGATTTTGTCCGAATTTTAGTCTATTGCTGCCGGGATTTCTTCACCGAATTCTCCCCCAGCTTCATCTACACCTTCTCCGATGAAGTAAACATCCTCCTGGATGAGGTGCCGTTTTCCGGGCGGGTGGAAAAGTTGAACTCGGTTTTCGCCAGTTTCTTCGCGGGATCCTTCACCAGGGAGATCTGTCAAAGTGACAGATTCTCCAGAATCCTGGAAAAGTCAGAGGACTTTAAACCCATAAGCTTCGACTCCCGGGTAATCCCCCTTGACACCGATGGGATGATAGAATACTTTAAGGAGAGGCAGGATGAGGCCTGGAGGAACTGTTTAAACGGTTACGCCTACTGGACACTCCTTGAAGAATATGGTAAGAAAGAGGCCGCCCTTTTTTTGAAGGGGAAGAAGAAACAGGAACTACATGACCTACTATTTGATAGGAATATAAATATCATGGATTTTCCTCTCTGGCAGAGAAGGGGAGTGGCAATTTACCGGGAAAAAGTCAGCGTAGAAGGTTATAACCCCATAAAACAGGAGAAAGTGGTCTCTCACCGATGGAAACCCCACGTTGACTGGGAATTACCCCTATTTAACCGGGAATTTTTCCTCTCCAAGGATATAATTACTGAATGATAATTTACCCCCTAATATTAGATTAAAAAATCTACACACCAATTAAAATTTAAAATCCTACACAGCCGATTAAAAAATTAAAAATTCACAATACACTGATTAAAATGGAAAAACCAAGCATATTTCAAAGGTTGATGAGTTACCTCCTGGGAACAGATAAAAAATTATACCACAAAGTGAATATCGACCGGGAAGTGGTGGATGAAATCCTACAGATCGCCCAGGAAGCCTATCCCAATGAATTTGCAGCCCTGCTTGAGGGAAAGATTACTGGTGGTGTCCTGCATATCGACGGACTCCTGTTTCTCCCCGGTGAGACCTCAGATAAGGGAGCTGTGATGAATATATTCATGAGGTCCCTGGTGGATGAAGGTATTGGCTCGGTGCACAGCCATCCGGGATACGATGGCAGCCCCTCTGATGCAGACCTGCACTTTTTTTCTAAAAATGGCTTATTCCACCTCATCATAGCCCAACCTTATACTTTGGATAGTATATCCGCTTATAACAGCTTTGGTGAGCTGATTGATTTTAAGGTGATTTAACGCCACCATTTGCCCTTATGGTTAGGATAATTCTGTGATTTTGAAATAATTAACTAAGGGATACATTTATTACCTTGTGAAATTTAAATTGATTATCACTGGTATTAAACTTAAATGGGGATGTAAAAAGTGAAAATTAACCCAATACTAACTCTGACAGCCATATTTATTTTCATCCTAATCTGCAGTGGAACAGCCATGGCTGCCGGTGAAGGTAACTCCTCCACTATAGAAAGAACCGCATCTTTGAATTATCAAAGTAGCCAGACTTTATCACAATCCGAAGGGGCATCTGACACTTTAAATGTCCAGGGGTACTGGATAAACCCCACATCAACTCCATTAAACACTATCAATGTTACTTCACTACAAGATGAGGGAATTACCGATGTGTTTATATCTACCAGTAAAAGTAATCCTAGTTCACTCCAAGGTTTTATAACTAAATTTAACAACTCTGGAATCAGGGTACATGCATGGGTGACCTGTTTTCATGATGGAACTAGCTGGACCGATCCTGGTAACGAGACCGTGGTGAATGAATTAACCAATTCCATTATTAACATTGCCACTAATTATAACGTGGATGGAATCCATCTGGACTATGCGAGATATTCTGGAACTCCGGGCAATGAAGCATATCGATATAATGGAACCACACATGTTACTTCCTTTGTACAAAATATATACAATGAGATTCAATTAATAAACAATCAAGACACTCCTGATAAACCATATATACTCTTATCTGCTGCTTTAATGCCAGAAACTAGTGTAAATGGATATTATTATGGTCAAAATTATACCCAACTGGCTCCTTATTTAGATTTCATGGTACCAATGATTTATAAAGGCAATTATGGGAAAAATACTACTTGGATAGCATACGTCACCGATTATATTGTTAAAGCAGCTAATGGTACGCCGGTCGTGGCTGGTTTACAGACTTATATGTCGGATACATACGCTATTCCCCTTCCATCCAGTGAACTGGAAGGCGATATACAGGCCGCTTTAGATAATGGTTCATCTGGATACGTGTTATTCAGGTACGGGTTAACCGATGCATTTGAAGAGACACCCTACAGTTACACGAATATTAATAATATTTTAGACGCCGCAACCTGGGTTAAAAACTACATAGCTGAACATGGAGAACTTCCATCTACAGTTTCTGTTGGTACAGAGGAAGTTGATATGCCCATCTTCTTATCTCTTTTAGCCCGAGGCTTATTATATATTCATAATGGGGAGACGGGTCCTATTGGAGTAATAGATTATAATAATCCACCTAACCCCTCTGTAAGTGTATTGAATGGCACTATACTTAAAAATGAATATATAAACCTCGCTACACGTGTTTTAAATTTTATGAATGCTTACGGGCGGGCTCCCAATTTTTCAGGTAGTAGCCTGGGAAATATCCCTTATAAAGATTTATTTGAAATTTTCAGTAACGTACTGGATTATTACAAACTGAACAACATTCTACCCGATTCTTTTTTATTAAACGACACCATCCCCCCAACGGTGACCAAAACCAGTCCAGTCAACAACGAAACCAAAATTTCACTAACTGCGCCCATGATCATAACTTTCAGTGAAAACATCACTGCTGGAGATAATTACTCGGGAATCTACGTTATGAACACTATCTCTGGAGTCAAAGTAGCCATGACCAAAACCATCAGCGCAAACACCCTGACCATAAAACAAACCACCAGCAGACTGTACAACACACCATACCAGGTCTATATACCAGCAGGAGCAATCAAAGACATGACAGGAAACAAACTGACAAACGCATATACTTACACGTTTACCACCCTTTCTAACGACAGCACACCACCAACCATAACCAGTGTTGACCCCACCAATAACAAGGTGATCAATGTGGCCAATAAAGCATTAGTAATAACTTTCAGTGAAAATATCAAGGCGGGAAGCGCATTTACTAGTATAAAAGTCACCAACCCCGACGGAGTAAAAGTAAACCCCTTATACAAAGTAATAAATGGCAAAACACTAACCCTAACCCGTAACGGCTACTACATAAACGGACTAACCTACACCATAACCCTACCCAAAGGCAGCATCACCGACACAGCAGGCAATGCAATCACAACGTTCACCAGCAAATTCAAAATAGACTTCGTAAAACCCACCATAACCAGTGTTAACCCCACCAACAACATGGTAATTAACGTAGCCAATAAAGCATTAGTAATAACTTTCAGTGAAAATATCAAGGCTGGTAGTGCGTTTACTAGTATAAAAGTCACCAACCCCGACGGAGTAAAAGTAAACCCCTTATACAAAGTAATAAATGGCAAAACACTAACCCTAACCCGTAACGGCTACTACATAAACGGACTAACCTACACCATAACCCTACCCAAAGGCAGCATCACCGACACAGCAGGCAATGCAATCACAACGTTCACCAGCAAATTCAAAATAGACTTCGTAAAACCCACCATAACCAGTGTTAACCCTAAAAATAACAGCTCGAAATTTTCATTAACCGCACCAATCACCATAACCTTCAGTGAAAACATCACCGGAGGAACTAAATACTCGGGAATCTACATGAAAAATTTATCCACTGGTAAAGTGGTATCCATTACTAAAAGCATAAGTGGTAAAACCTTAACCATTAAAATGGTGTCCGGTCGGTTGAGTAAAAATACCTATCAGATTTACCTGCCAGCAGGAGCAGTTAAAGATGCTGCTGGTAACAGTTTAGCTTCAGCTTACACACTTAAATTTAAAACCATTTAAAAAATGAGTTTAAACATTAAACTATTTTAAAAAAGATTAAAAAAAGAGTATTAGACACTTTAAAGGTTTACAACCACGGCGTCGTAGACGTTTTCTAGTTCTTTCAGTTCGTCCAGGACGTTTTCTGGCACGGTGGAATCTATCTTCAGCACCATAACCGCTTCTCCGCCGGGTTCCTGTCGTCCGACCTGCATTTTAGCGATGTTTATTTCGTGTTCTCCCAGTTTGGTTCCGATAATTCCAATAACACCAGGTATGTCCTTGTAAGAGGATATTAGTAAGTGTCCCTCGGTTTCCACGTCAACTTTATACCCGTTGATCAGGACTATCTTGGGTTCCTTGGTGGATACTCCCTCTATAACCATGTCGTTGCCTTCAGATTTCATTTCCACCCTGATCAAGCTGTCAAATCCCTTTACTTCACATCTTTTGCTTTCAATTACAGTTATTCCCCTGTTTTCTGCAACTGCCATGGCATTTACCACGTTAACTGGTTCGGTCAGTATAGGATTGAGTATCTCCTGGAGCACTAACCGGGTTAAAATGTCCAGTTTAGGGAAATCAGCTAATTCTCCACAGTAAGTCACATCTATCTCGCTGATGTTCCCCTTAGCTGTCTGTATTAAAAATTTACCCATGTTAGTTACAAGTTCAAAGTAGGGCTTGATGAGTAACATGGTTTCCGGGTCAAGCACCGGCATGTTAAGCACATTTCGAGCAGTCCCTCCGGTTAAGACTTCTTTTATCTCCTTGGCTACTATTATGGCTGCGTCTCTCTGGGCTTCCCTGGTTGATGCTCCTATATGTGGTGTGGCCACCAGGTTATCCAGGGTTAGAAGTGGGTTATCAACGGGTGGTTCTGTTTCAAATACATCCAGTCCAGCTCCCCCTATTTCATTATTTGATAGTGCCTGGTACAGGTCTTCTTCGTTTATGATTCCTCCCCGGGCGCAGTTTATTATGCAGGCGGTGTCCTTCATCAGATCAAATTCTGCTTTGCCTATGGAGTGTTTGGTCTCTGGTGTGAGGGGTACGTGGATGGTGATGACGTCTGACTCTTTAAAGAGGGTGTCTCTTTCTACTATCGTTGCTCCCAATCGAGAGGCTACTTCCTCGGTGATGTAGGGATCGTTTACCAGTATCTTCATGTCGAAGGCCTTGCATCTTTTGACCACCTGGCTTCCGATCCGGCCCATGCCAATTACACCCAGGGTTTTACCGGCGAGTTCACTGCCCATGAACTTGCTTTTCTCCCATTTACCTTCCTTGACTGATTTATCAGCTATAGATATCTTCCGGGCCAGGGATAATATGATTCCCATGGTGTGTTCGGCCACGGTGATGGAGGTTGACTCCGGTGCGTTTACCACCATGATACCCTTCTCGGTGGCTGCTTCCACATCAACGTTGTCCACACCCACTCCGGCCCGGGCTATGATCTTCAGTTTCTGACTGGCTTCTATTACCTCCTGGGTGACCTTGGTCCTGCTCCTCACCACTATGGCATCGTAATCTGGGATTGAACTTACTAACTCTTCTGGGGTTATATCGGTTTGAACCACCACATCTGCGATGTCTTTAAGCTCATCAATTCCCTTTTCATTTATCTGATCAGCTATGAGTACTTTCATCTTCTCTCTCCTACTAATTTAAAGATTTAAACTGGTTAGAAAAATAACGAATATCATCTAATTAATATTGCAATTATCATTCTGGTAAATATTCATTATGGAAGGAATAACTTTAAATTTATTGCCCCCAACTATTTATTATTAATATATTGAGGAAACTTTAGGAGGTGTATTTTTATGGTTAGGGTAGAGGAATTCATCCTTGCTAGTTCAAATTATGTGCCAGGATATGAAATAGTAGATACTAAAGGATTTGTTTATGGACTCACCGTCCGCAGCAGAGGTGTTGGTGGACAAATCGGTGCGGGAATCCGTTCCATGTTTGGTGGAGAGATAAAAGAATATGTGAGTATGATGGAGGACACCAGGGACGAAGCACTGCAGAGAGCTATAGATCACGCCCAGGAATACGGTGCCAACGCCATAATCAGTATCAGGTACGACTCAAATGATATTTCAGATGTTATGCAGGAAATATTGGCCTACGGCACGGCTGTTGTAGCTCGGAAGATTGAATAAATTATATTTAACTAATAATTTTTTTTTATTGCTTGAAATTTTCCCATATTAGAGGTTACCCCTATGTTTGAAGGACACCTTGAAATCAGTGGTAGAAACTTACCCCAGACTATTCTGGGAACTTCACCCTTTACTGCCGCACCACACTTCGGACACCGAACCTGGCTGTACCAGCTGGACCTTTACAATCAACCAGAAAACATTCTTAAGGTAATGAGGAAATGCTATGATCTGGGTGTGTGGGGGATTCAGCTGATCCCCGATCCACCAGTGGTGGATGCTTTAAGCTGGGCACTGGAAGAAGGATGTGTGTTTAGTATTGTGGGTACGGTACGTCAGGGTGAAGAGGTTAAAGATATCAAACTCCTTTCCAGGTTGGGTGCCAATTCCATGCTCCTTCAGGGTGCCATTACCGACAATTACAATTGGGAAACCATAACCAAATACCTGGAGGCCATCAGGGATGTGGGTTCCATTCCTGGTCTGGCAACCAACCAGCCATTCGGCACCACAGAGAAACTTCTGGAATCCCCTGTACTGGATTTATTTGATATATACATGACTCCATTAAATAAACTGGGCTACCTCATGGATACCGAGGTTTTCATGGAAAAAGAACGCCTTGAATTCTCCAAACTCATGCATAAAATGGATAAAAAGGTTATAATAAATAGAACCCTGGCTGCAGGAATTTTACCCCCCGAAGACGCCTTTGAATTCCTGAAAACAGTTGATTATGCTGATATTATTACGGTGGGTGTTGCATCCGAAAAAGAGGCAGAGGAAACCTTCACTCTGCTGGGTGAAAAATAAGCCTGGTAAAAATAAAAAAAATAACACTAGTTTTTCCTTTCCTTCAAGAGCTGGATGAATTCCCGGCAGTTTTCCATTTCACAGATTTCATCGGTGTTCACGGCGGGTATGCCCTCGATACACTCCACAACCCTTTTACTTTCCATTATGAAAACAGCTTCTTTCTTGGTTATATCGGAAAGGTCCTTAACATTCAATGCCATCTTCTTCAATGCCTGGCTGTTCCGATTTTTCTCCAGATTGGTCAGTAGAATGTTTTCCTTTTCCTTCCTGCTGTTTGCCTGGGATATAGCATCGAAAGGTGTCCTGTAGGTTGGCAGTACACCGAATCCAAGTTTAATGAGTTCTTTAGGTTCGGGAGATATATCCTGTGGATTATCTTCAGTTTCTGAAGCTTGATCTGATTTTAACATATCTGATTCTGGTTCTGGAGTTTTAAATAAGTCAATGTCCAGGGTTATTTTTATATTCAGGATGTTCTCCAGTAACATGGCTGTTTCTGGATATGCCCGGACCATCCCGTGCTCATACTTGTAGATGGTCTCCCGGGATACGTGGGCTATATCTGCCAGATCCTTCAGGGAGAGATTTTCCCTTTCCCTTACTTCCTTGAGGATTTCACCGTTGATATTCACGTAGTATCCTCCGCGGCCGGCTAAAACCTCAGGGTACACCTCATCTACCACCATGTTCCGCAGGGTTTCCGGGGCTACCACAGGTATACCGTGCCTCTCATATACCACGTCTTCCTCTAGTGGCTCGGTTTTTGATTTAAACCCAACGATTAAAGGTGAAGCTAGGAAAGTCCTGGCTAACCTTTTAATTTCCTGAGCCTGCTGGCTGCTGAAGCCGTCCACATTAATTAGAACCTTGAGTAAAAGTAGAATCAATTCCCGACGGGCCATCATGTCAAAACAGCTCCTATCATATATATTGGATGTTTCAAAGCCGTGACTCGCTAGTAATTCGGTTATCTCTAGTAAGACCTGATCTCTGTGCATGGGTACACCACTCATAGGGATCACCTGATAAAATTTGAGTTAATGAAAATTTATGTATAGTATAATTAGAATATCTATAAAGTTTACGAATATTTTTCTTAAAGTTAAATTTATAATTTAAACTTCTGAGTTTAATTTTAGTTTAATTAAATATTATCCTACTTTGGTAAACTTATATAAATTCTAATTTGATTATGGTGACTGTGACTTGTTTTTAATTAATTTCAATGATCATCCTTCCTAAATTTTTTATTTAATTTTGCTTGGATAAATCAAATTTTAGATTAAGTGTGATTTATCACTAAACTATGTGGTTAATTAGATATTGTTGTGAATCTTAGTGAGTAACAACTGATATAAAATAGCTAAACTCTAAAAATTTAATAAGGGGCGGTAAATTTGATAAATAAAGGGAAAATATTTGACAAAATGATAATACTATTTTTGTTTGTTTTTTTTATTAATATAAGCTGTGTATCAGCTACTAATTTTACTGTGGACGAAATTGGCAACGCTTCAACTTCCGTACAAACGTATGTGGAAGCCAATCACAAATTACCCAACAACGTCACTATTTCTGGAACAACAGTAACTATGCCTCAATTCCTGAAATTAGAAACTACAGCAACATACAACATCAAAAACAACATCACAACAGATATTACACTTGAAAATTACAATACCGCCCCTAACCCATCAGAAACCGCCACAAATGGACAACTCACACAATCAAATTATATCACGCTAGCTAACAATGTTAAATCTTTCATGAACGAAAACGGACGAGCACCCAACTTCCAAACAACCAGTTTAGGAAATATAAGATACGAATCACTCGTTTACACATTCTCACAAGTCATGAATTCTTACCGCGTCGGGAAAGTTCTGCCAGATTTCATCATAATCCGACCATGGACCTTCGTTACGAATAATACCACCAAATTTATAACAATGAACCAAATAAATGTCGCAGCAGACACCGTACAATCCTACATAGAAACAAATCACCAACTTCCTAACCATGTAACCATTTCTAAGTATACAGTGAGCATGCCTAGTCTCCTTAGACTCGAAGCACAATACATAAAAAATGGTAACGGTAAATTATACCAATCAATCCCCCTAGGACGTTATGGAACCGCCCCCAATCCTTATGAAAGCATTACCGGAGGAAATCTGGAAAAATCAGATTATCTAAACAGTACAACTGATATTATCTCTTTTATGAACGATAACGGAAGAGCACCCAACGGTATAACAACTATACGCGGGACAATACGCTATGAATCCTTAGTTTTCACATATGCTGAAATAATAAACTCCGCCAGTGAAAAATTAATTCTACCCAACTATATCAGACTCACACCCTGGACAACAGTTTCCAACACCAATACCGTATTTATAAATATGGATCAAATAAACACCGCGGCATCGACGGTTAAATTACATATAGAAACGAATCACACGCTTCCAAGCTACGTAAATATCTCGGGAAGACAAATTTCTATGCCCAATTTCCTGAAACTCGAGATCCTGTCTATTCAAAATATTTACGAAGGTTTACACCAATCGATTATTCTACAAAACTATAATACAGCACCTAATCCTTCAGAAAGTATGACCGGTAGAAAGCTCAATTACCTGAATTACATGAATGCAGCCGAAAACATCCGATCTTTTATGCATGATAACGGAAGAGCACCCAACTTCTCAACCACTGAAGCTGGGAACATACGATATGAATCAATAATTTACACATACGCCCAATTACTAAACTACTACAATGTAAATAATGCCCTACCACGGCATATCACAGTGACTCCCTGGTCAGTTGTTTCCAATCCAAATACAGTAACTTTCAATCCCGGTCAAATAATTAAAGGCGCAGAAACCATAGTATCCTATGTGGAGGCCAACCATAACCTACCAACCAGCGTTAATATAGCGGGTACCAGTGTTTCCATGTCTAAATTCTTGAAACTGTCACTCACCACGTTACAAAATATAAATGGCAATTTATATGGGCAAATAGTTCTTGAAAATTTCAATGAACCAGGGAGCACTTCAGAATCCATAACCGGCGGAAGTCTTAATAAAACCGAATATCTTGAACTTGCTATGGATGTGGAAAACTTCATAATTGCCAACGGACGAGGACCGGCCTATCAAACATCTAATCTAGGAAATATACGTTACCAATCCCTGGTTTATATGTTCAGTCAAGTATTAAGCTCTTATAAATCAAATAATTACACATTACCCGAACTCATAACTGTAAGGCCCTGGTCAGTTATATCAAATACAAGCACTAAATTCTTCACCATTGACCAGATTGAAACTGCAGCAACCACCGTTAAAAACTATGTAGAGACGAATCACGCATTACCCAATAGTGTGAACATAAATGGTACTTCTGTAAACATGTCCCAGTTCCTGAAATTGATAACCACAGCAGTAGCCAATATAAATGGAAAATTAAACTCAACAGTTGTCCTTCAAAACTATAATGCAGCTCCTAATCCATCAGAAACCATAATCGGCGGAATTATCAGCAGTAAAGACTATCTAAGTCTGGCAAACAATATCATCTCCTTCATGGACACTAATGGAAGAGCGCCTAACTTCCAAACCGTTACCATGGGAAACATCCGCTTTAATTCACTGGTTTTCATGTTCTCCCAAATTTTAGCCTACGAAAAAACCGAAGAGATATTACCACAAAGCATCACCGTCGATAAGTGGAGTGTTGTATCCAATGTTAACAACAAATTTTTCACTCTGGACCAAATTGAAACAGCAGCAGCCACAGTTCAATCCTATGTAGAAACCAACCATAACCTACCTACCACTATCAGTATCGGGACAACCACGGTTACCAGAGCCCAATTCTTACAACTGTTAACCGCAGCTGTACAAAATGCAAATGGTAATCTATTAACTTCATTCATTAAAGCTACTTATGATGAACCACCAACTCCCTCAGAAAATATAACAGACCCCACTTTCAGTAATGCCGATTATATAAAGCTTGCAAAAGATGTAAACGAATTCATGTACGCCAATGGCAGAGGACCTAACTATAAAGCAACAACCCATGGAAATATACAATATCAAACACTGGTTTACATGTTCAGCCAACTGGTTAATTCATATAACTTAACAGATGCCGTTCCACTATCTATAACTATCAACCCATGGGCCACCCTATCAAACTCAAACACCGTATTTTTCACATTAGATGAGATAAAAAACGCATCCAAAAGTGTGAAAAACTACGTAGATACTTACAGTCAATTACCAACCAGTGTAACTATCTCTGGACGTCAAGTATCTATGTCCCAGTTTTTAAAGCTCACTGCTCAGTCAGTAATAAACATTGAGAATTATTTAAACACAGCTATAATCTTGGGGTCTGTAAGTGCGCCATCCAGTCCCACAGAAAACATTATTAGTGGAACCATCTACAGTGACGAATTTACGGATATAGCAGAAAATGTTATATCCTATATAGATAGCCATGGAACCGCGCCCAAGAATGTCTCAGACACCAGTTTGGGAGATACCATGCGTTACGAATCGTTGATTTACATGTTTTCCAAAATCTTAATCTCCTATAAACCCACTGAACATGCTCCGCATATAGTTTCGGTAATTCCATGGTTGGCATTATCCGGTATAACTGGAAATTTAATTTTTGAGGATAACATATGCACTGGTTCTGATACCTTAGAAAATACTACTGGTGTAAGTGGTACTGGTGCAACTGTCTCTTCATCAACAGATTGGGCATGGCAAGGGATCAGAAGCTTCAAAGTCCAAACAAACGGATCAACAGTCGGCGAATCAATAGATATCTGCAAAATAGGAACTGCTTCATTACCATATGCTGTACTGGTTCAATCTGGACAGACTTACACCGTATCTGCTTATGTAAAAGGATCCGGAACAGTCCGCATCGAGTTAGTAGGCCGTAATTCCACAGGAACAGCAAC
>MVQY01000081.1 GCA_002067325.1 Methanobacterium sp. PtaU1.Bin097 | reverse complement strand
TTTATAGCTACCAGGGTGCTCATCTCCTGGAAATCGGGATACTCAGGTATATCTATTATAACGTATTCCTCGCCAACTCCCAGGTCCTCAGATATTTCCTGTTCTAGTTCTTTAATTTTCCCAGGGGGTATGTCGAACAGACGATGTGGCTCTCGAACCTCGTCCAGTTTAAGGGAATAAACAGTTTTATATATGCTTCGGTTGTCCAGCCGTGTTATAAGTTCCTGTACGTAGCCCTCCTGGGCTCTCGCGGCAGATATGATATCGGCATCGTCGTAGCGGTAGATCTTCTCCGGATTTACCAGTTCCATCTCCATGAGTTTAAGCAGGCACCTGCGGAACATGCTGTTGATGATACGGGTAGTGTGATGTTGGTAAACACTGGGATACATGAAGTAACGGGCCAGGAGCATTGATTCAGCTGCCTGCACTCCTTTTCTCTTGAGCATCAGATGCTCGTCCAGTACCATGTTGTATATCAGCCTCTCCACATCGATGACACCATAGGCCACCCCCGTGTAGTAAGAATCCCGGAGTAAGTAGTCCATACGATCTACATCGAGATCTCCTGATATTATCTGTCCCAGGGACCCTTCACCCCTGATTATCTGGGTTATCTCCTTCAAATCGAAGGCTTCCTGGAGGATGTCACCCAGCAGGGATTCTTTCACCAGTCGGGTGGTGAGTTCCTCATGAGAATAGGGTATAACCCTCTCTGAGACGTGGGAGAATGGTCCGTGCCCGGCATCATGTAGAACAGCACCGATACGTACCATCTTCTTTTGATGTTCATCCAGACCCAGATGATTAGCCAGTTTAGAAGCCAGATGCATGGCTCCAATGGAATGCTCGAAGCGGGTGTGGTTGGCACCGGGATAAACCAGGTAAGTAAATCCGAGCTGTTTTATACGTCGCAGTCTCTGTATCTGGGGAGTATCAATTAACCTAACCTCGAATTCATCCACTTTCAGGTTTCCGTGTAAGCTGTCCCTTATAAATTTCAATTACTCAATCCCCCCAGGTTGTTATACTCGTACATTATTATTGGAGTTCCCCATCTGTGATTCTTCTTTAAAGTCAAATTCCCATTTAAAACTCTTTATATCCCTTCATTTAAATATATTGGGTCGGCCTTTTAAAATCTACATTTCCTTTCGAGATAGATGCTTGATCCGGTTTATACCATCTATCTCTTCAATTACATCCACCACCTGGGGTGGGAGTAAGGATTTCCAGTCCCCATCTTCCAGCATCCTCCTCCTGACCTCTGTTCCAGAGTATACTTCTCGGTTGAACAGGGGCGGTGTGGACACTTTGTGCCCTGCTTCGATGAACAGCCTCTGCACCAGGGGATTTCCCGAGTATATTATTTCAAAAGGAGGGGTTAGCATCTTAACCTGGGCCACCCACAAGGAATTTCGAGCCACATCCTGTATAGGGGTGATGTAGTATCTGCTGGGATGTATTCCATTCTCGGAGAGGGCCTTGTTGATCATCATGGTCCTCTCCCCAGCGGTGAAGGGATCCTTGAGGGTGTGGCTGAGCTGGGCACTCCCAATACCAATTATCACTTCGTCTACTTCCGCGAGTATCCGACTGATTACGTCCATATGGCCATCATGGATTGGCTGCAGCCTTCCCACCAGCAGTCCTCTTACTTTATCCACCATTTTCAAACACCATTAAAGATATATTCCTGTTTATTAATAAGCTAATTTGTTGTATTTATTAATAGCTGAAATAAACTGATGAGTATAATTTAATAGTAGGGATTTACATCAAAGGATTCATGGAGATTATTTTTTTAAATCATTTTTCTAAGACTTTAAATGGTGAAAAGTATGATAAAAATCCAGAATTTATCCAAGACTTATAAAATGAAGGACGGAGCAGAAATAGAAGCTTTAAATAACGTTAATCTTAACATTGAAAAAGGGGAGATCGTGGGCATCATCGGGATCAGTGGCTCGGGAAAGAGCACCCTCCTTAGAATATTAAGGGGAGTGGAGCCCTTCGACAGTGGAGAAATAGAGATAGGGGATGTGAAGGTAACTGCCGACTCTGATCCATACGAGTTTCGGAAGTTGAAGGAAGCCACCGCCATACACCTCCAGAGATCCTTTGGGTTATGGGCGGAGACTGCCATGCAGAACGTGCTTCGCAAACTCTACGGAGCCAAGTATGGGGATGAAGCACTCACCGATTTCAACTTCGCCTATGACGAGTTTGGAGATGAGGCCATGGAACTCCTTAAACTGGTGGGCCTGGAACATAAAGCTGAGCACTTCGCCCCAGTCCTAAGTGGAGGGGAGAAACAGAGACTTATAATGGCCCGGCAACTTGCTAAAAAACCGGAGATACTACTTCTGGATGAACCGGCCACCATGTCCTGTCCCCGGTCGAAACAGGAAATCTTAGATGCTATAAAAAGTATTAACCAGGAGCTGGGGGTAACCGTACTCCTGGTATCCCACCTTCCCGAGGTACACAACTACCTCTCCCACCGTCTGCTCTTAATGGAAGAGGGGAGGATAACCGATGAAGGCCAGCCCCGGGACATCATCAAAAAGTTTGTATCGGATATGGAACCCGCAGAACCACTCCGTGATCCAAGGGATATAGGTGAGACCCGGATTAATACCAAGGATTTAGAGAAGAGATTCACCCTGCTTAAAACCGGGAATGTACTTAACATAAAGGATGTTAACTTGGAAATCAAGGACCGGGAAATCGTATCCCTCATCGGCCCCAGCGGGGCGGGTAAAACAGTCCTCCTCAGGATGATCGCCGGTCTGGATACACCAGACTCCGGTGAGGTCTACTTTAAACTCAACGGGGAATGGGTGGATATGCACCGGCCAGGAATAGAGAGGATGAATATAAGGAGGAAGATGGGGTTCATGCACCAGGAATTTTCACTCATCCACCATGCCACAGTCAAGGACCAGATAGCCGCCAGGTTAGGGGTTAAAAATGAAAACGTGGTCTGGGAGGCCAAGCAGAAGGCCAAAGAACTGGAAATTTCAGATCAAATACTGGACATACTGTACCAGCTTACTGATCTACCGGAAAATGAGGCCAAAACTAGACTGGAACAGATTGGTCTTTCACCGGATATCCTCAACGTTCTATTCCCCAGTTTTCCAGACACCAAGGTAAAAGAGTATGCCAAGCCCATATTTGAAGCACTGGATCTTCCCCTGGAAATACTGGACCGCATGTCCTATGAACTATCCGGTGGGCAGAAGGTAAGGGCCACCCTGGCATTGGTACTGGCTTCACAACCGGAAATCCTGATACTGGACGAACCCTTCGGAGACCTGGACCCCATAACCCTCAGGATGGTTTCTAATTCACTTAAAAGGATTAATAAAACCTTCAACACCACCATCCTCATGGTCAGCCACCATATAGACTTCATAGAGGAAGTCACCACCCGGGCGGTGATGATGGAAGAGGGAAGGATCATCATGGAGGGTGATCCACACTATATGTGCCATGAGTTCATAACCAGGTGTAAAGCAGATTATCTTAAAGATTTAGATGCTTTAAGGGAGCAGATGAAAGGGTAATCCCTTATTTTATTTACTTTTAAATTTTTATTACATGAAAGACAAAGATATACTAATCAATAATTTTTATTGCACTGGTCTAATTTCAACTGATAGTTTAATTTCCACAATGTAGATCAATGGTTAATTTCAAAACTAATATAGGTGATAGATGTGTTTGAAACGATAATGGTTCCCACAGATGGTTCTAAATGTTCACTTAAAGCAGAAGATATTGCCATATCCATAGCCAAAAATTTTAAGGCTAAACTGGTGGTGGTTCATGTAATCGATGAAAAACTCATCTACCCCTTCGAGGTTCTGGAGGAGGAGGGAAACACCATATTAGATGAAGCCGCCCGTAAAGGTAAAGATGAGGGTGTAGATGTGGAACAGGTATTAATTGTCGGAAGTCCGGCCCATGACATGGAGAAAATAGTTGAAAAGACAGGGGCTGACCTGGTGGTAATCGGAACCCATGGAAAAACTGGTATCAGGAAGATCCTGATGGGTAGTGTAGCAGAAAACACCATAAAAACCGTTAAAGTACCTGTTTTACTGGCTAAGTAGCTATTTTAATATAATTTCCCTATTTATTTATGTATTCAGATAGAAGCCCCGTTATAAAAGCTTTATATTGTAAAAATATCCTTTTATTACCTCATTTAATAATTTTTACCAAGTATTAAATATTTTAAAGCCCAAATATTAAGATTAAGAAAGGTAATTTTCTGAGGTTGGGCATAATATGAAAAGGTATAAATGTAAAGTTTGCGGGTACATATACGACCCGGAAGCTGGAGAACCGCGAAACGGTACAGAATCAGGCACACCATTTGAAGATCTACCAGTAAAATGGTACTGCCCCCATTGTGGTGCTGGGCAAAACCGTTTCAGACCAATGTAAAGTGGGATGGTGATTATGGACAAATACAGATGCAGAGCCTGTGAATATGTCTACGATCCCAAGAAGGAGAACCAAAAACCGGTACAGAGCCAGGAATATCCTTTGAGGATCTGGATAACCAGTGGATCTGTCCCAGATGTAAATCTGGAAAAAACAAGTTCCAAAAATACATTTAAATACCTCTAAATACAATAAAAACCATATAAATTCCAAACATCAATTTATATGCAAATTTTGGAGGTAAATAAATGGAAAAATACATCTGTACAGCATGTGGATATGTTTACGACCCGGAACTTGGAGATCCAAACGGTGGCATAGAACCAGGAGTTCTGTTTGAAGATTTACCAGACGACTGGACCTGCCCCCTCTGTGGAGTGGGTAAAGCCATGTTTAAAAAACAGGAATAAGTCCCAGTAACGTGAATTTTTTTACTATAAAAAAATGGGATTTAGATAATTTTTTTTTACAAAAAAACATGAATATGAGGTGTAAGAGATGATTGATGAAGAAATGGTTAATGCCTTAAACAGGCAGTTAAATGCAGAGCTTTATTCCGGGTACATGTACCTGTCTATGGCCGCCTATTTTGAATCCATAGACCTTTCAGGCTTTGCAAACTGGAACCGGGTGCATGCCCAGGAGGAATTCACCCATGGTATGAAGTTCTACGACTACCTGGTAAGTAGGGGTGCACGGGTAACATTAACCGAGATCGAAGCCCCACCTACAGAATGGGAAGGTGCTTTTGCAGTATTTGATCACGTACTCCGGCATGAACAGCTGGTTACAGGGCTGATCAATAAGCTGGTGGACCTGGCCATATCCCAGAAGGATCATGCCACCAACAACTTCCTGCAGTGGTTTGTGGCTGAACAGGTGGAAGAAGAAGAAACAGCAGGCGGCATACTAAAGAAGGTGAAGTTAGCAGGAGACAATTCCAGTGCCCTGCTTTTACTGGATAAGGATCTGATGGGATCTTCAACTGGATCTGCTACTGAATAAATTTTTCGAAATCGGATAATTTTTCTAAATTTTTTTAACCAATCTGTATTCTTTTCTTTTTTTATGGACACAATATTCCTTGTTTTAGTTAATTCTCTCTGTCCTCCTTTATTTTTTTTAAAAACGAAATTAATAAATAAAAATTTAGCCAAAGATATAAGAGTAGTAATTGACCCTGAGGGGGTAAATTAAATGGGAGAAAAAATTTACGAAGTAAAAAAATACAAGAAGAAAGACCGTGGCATGCCGCTGATAGGCGATAAATTCCCGAAAATGGAAGTTCAAACCACTGAAGGAATGATGAAACTACCCAAGGCTTTTAAGGGTAAATGGTTCGTACTGTTCAGCCACCCTGGAGATTTCACACCAGTTTGTACCACTGAGTTTGTGGCCTTCCAGTTAAGGTACGATTTATTCGAGGAAATGAACTGTGAGTTGATAGGACTATCTGTGGACCAGGTGCACTCGCACATGAAATGGATAGAATGGATATCAGAAAACTTCGATATCGACATAGAATTCCCAATAATAGCAGACACCGGGGCTGTAGCCGAAAAATTAGGACTGATACATCCAAATAAGGGTACAAATACGGTCAGGGCAGTTTTCATCATAGATCCTGAAGGTATGATCAGGGCGATGTTGTATTACCCCCAGGAACTGGGTAGAAACATCGATGAAATACTGCGCATGGTAGAAGGGTTCCAGACCGCTGAGGAGAAAAAGGTAGCCATACCAGCCAACTGGCCATGCAACGAGATAATAGGTAAAGGACTGATCATACCACCACCAGCCACTATTGATGAGGCCATTAAGAGGCCGGAGGAGTATAAATGCTTCGACTGGTGGTTATGTTACAGAAACTACTATAAATGGTAAATAATTGGAGGTGAATGATTTGGTAAAAATGTACGAACTCCCACCACTGCCCTACGCATACAACGCCTTAGAACCCTACATATCAGAAGAACAGCTACAGATACACCACGATAAACACCACCAGGCCTATGTAGATGGTGCCAACGGTATACTGAAACTATTTGATGAATCAAGAGATAAAGGAGTGGATTTTGACCTTAAGGCCAAGGCAAAGGAACTGTCCTTTAACATGGGTGGCCACCAGCTCCACAACCTGTTCTGGCAGAACCTGGGCCCGGCCAGTGAAAACGGTGGTAAGCCAACTGGAGTTGTGGCCGAAAAGATAGAAGAAACATTTGGAAGCTTCGAACGGTTCAAGAAGGAATTTTCCCAGACCGCGATAACCACCGAAGGATCAGGATGGGCAGTCCTGGTATTCTGTAAAAGCACCGGACGCTTATTTATCCTGCAGTATGAAAAGCACAACGTGAACCTGGTGCCCCGCTGGGTACCCCTGCTGGTCCTGGATGTCTGGGAGCACGCCTACTACCTGGACTACAAGAATGTCCGGCCAGACTACGTGGAGGCTTTCTGGAATATCGTAAACTGGGACGCCGTAAATGAGAGACTAGAAAGCTGGATTGCTTCAACCTATTAAAAAGAAATTTTAATTTCTTTTTTTTAACCTTTTTTTAAGGTTTTGAGTCAGTTATTTCACTACATTTTTATATGCTGATTCTTTAATAAATTGTCAAGAAGGGGATTAGGCTAAGGTGATTGAATGGGTTCTTGGCAAAGTGAATTAAAGGTAGATCCGGTACCCACACTCTTATCTACAGGAAATGATGCGATAAAATATTTTACACTACATGATCTGAGACTGTCAAAAACTTGGGTGTTTTGAAATTTGTGTATTTTATAAAATAATTTTTTTTTATCGGTGTTTAACTGATTATTTTCTGAAATACAAACCTAAAAGCTTTTATAATAAGTGGAGCAAAG
>MVQY01000080.1 GCA_002067325.1 Methanobacterium sp. PtaU1.Bin097 | reverse complement strand
GGTGTTCCATTTATTTCTACCTGGCTCCAATCGCTTGTTCCTACAATATAGATACTTGTCCCGTTAAATTCGGTGAAAAACTGCACCTCTTCCTTGATGTTGTAAAGCTGTGACATGTTTTTTAATTCATCCACCGCTTCTGTACTTAAAAAGGAACTGCCCGGCTGGGACATGATATTCCCTCCCCCGGTGCTGTTCATTATCATGACATCACCCATCATGTTGGTGGTGGATTCCTTCATGTAGTTGGTCATCCCAGTGGTAAGACCCACCAGAACCACCAGGGCGGTCACTCCTATAACCACTCCCAGCATGGTCAGTATACTCCGAAGCTTTCTTCTTCTGAGATTTTTAAATGATAAACTGTTAATTCCCATTTTCCGTCTCCTTAAAAATTCCATTCTTGTGTAATTCTTTTCCTTTCTAGTGTACTTCTTATTAAATTTATGTTCTAGTATTTAAAATCTTCATTTTCTAATTCAAAGATATCCTCTATGTATTCCTTCTTTAGTGCTTTAGTCACTTTATAGGCTAGGATTAATGAAGGGTTATACCTTCCCTGCTCTAAAGCGATTATGGTCTGTCTGGTTACATCTACAGCCTCCGCTAACTCTTCCTGAGTCATTTTAAGTTCTTTACGGTGTTCTTTAATTTTGGTTTTCATAGGCTCCCCAAAGGGTGTTGATGGTTTCAATTACTCTTCTCTAATTTGTATCGTGTCGCTACATTTACTATAAACCCAACAAGTCCCGTAGCTATAATCAATACGCCTAAATTAACTTCATCGTTGAAATTGAGCATGACAAGGGAAACCATTACTATGGTTACTATCATTCCCCAAGCCGTATTCCTCATGGCGATGGAATAATGTAAATACTCTCTTTCATCTAATGTTTTCAAAAAAGCATACTGTGCATCAATGATTAGAAATAAAAACAACCCGCCAATAATTATAGTAATAATTATATTTTGAGGCAGTATCATCCCTATAAAAATCAAAGAAAGTGTAGCCAGTAAATAAACAGCTCCTTGCCAGGTTATTTCAAAACTAAAAATTCCTTTACTCTTTTTGAACCATTCTGGTTTTGCGATCATCAGATTTTACCCTCCTGTCAAATGTTTTATTCACTCAACTCTTTAAGAAATCTAGCTGGAACTAATTCTTGATTATGAACACTTCAAGTTGTAATTTTCTCTTTATTTAACTTAGAAATTAAGAATATTATTAGTGCAATACTTCCTATAACTCCTATGGTACTGTAGGCTACGATTGGCCAGTTTACAATATGCCCAGTGGCTATAGATCTAATTATTCTTCCGGAGGACAGGAATATTAAGATACTGATGCCTATCCCTACGAGTTGCAGGACTTGCATTAATTGAGGGTGATTAAATCTCAAAATAAACCATGAAGAAAGGCCAGCGTAGATCATAGGAAGTAATGGCACTATAAACAGTGTCATTACCCATACTGGAACTGATAAGATGAAAATAGGGTTCATTCCTTTAACCACAGCCCATGCGAATAATAATAAGACTATGACAAATATTGCTACAGGATAACTCAATAAAAAGATAGACGCCATTTTACCAGTCCATACAGTTTTAAGAGAAATAGGGGTGGTTAAAAGGGCTTCAAATCTTCTTATAAGTTTTTCATCACCAAATTTTTCCTGAATAAATGGAAAGCCTACTATAAGCATTGCAAAAGAAGGTATAACTATAAAGCTAAACTCCATAAATAAGTTCTGTAAGACTCCTGTTGGAGACACTACAGCAAAGATATATCCTGCGCCTAAATAGACAACCGTGTTTATAATCATGGTTAACAGATAATCTTTACGTCCGTAAACCTCTTTTACTTCCTTTAGGATTAATCCTTTCATCTGCGGATTCATGCATCAACCTCATCATCAGTTACTAATTTAAGGTAAACTTCTTCAAGTGATGCATCAACCTTCCATGTATCCAAAATTTTCCCTTTGGTTAAGTTAGAAATATCTAAATCATGTTCCGGATAAAATGATAACAGTGGTCCTTCAATTTTAACTTCATAATCCATTTCTCGTAAACTTTTAGCCAGAAAATTGGCATCACCTGGGGATTCAAAATGGATGAAAATTTTTGTTCTTCCCAATTGATTTATAGCACCTTTTAAAGGGCCATTAAAGATCAGTTCCCCCTTACTCAAAATTGCGATGTGGGAACATATTTTCTGTACTTCTTCTAAATCATGGGAAGAAAAAAGGATGGTTTTGCCTTGGGCTGCTAGGTTTTCTATCATATTCCTCATAACGTATCTTGATTCTGGATCTACTCCAACCGTAGGCTCATCTAGTACTATGAATTCGGGATCAGAAACTAAAGCTCTGGCAAAAGTTAATCTCTTACGCATTCCGTAGGAATATTTGACGACCTGCACATCAGCCCATTCGGACAGTTTCAAAGAATTAATAATGACTTTTGCCTGTTCCGTTGCTTTTTGCCTTTTCATACCATATAATTCTGCCCAGAAAATCAAATTTTGTAAACCGGTCAACCTTTCATATATACCATCAAATTCCAACATAGATCCAATATTTCTTCTTACATCCATAGCTTTAAGATCATCAATGAACGGATCTCCCCCTAAAACATTGACATTTCCTGAAGATGGCTTAATCAACCCTAACATAAGTTTAATGGTTGTAGTTTTCCCAGAGCCATTGGGACCTAAATAACCGAATATCTGCCCACTTTTAACTTCAAGAGAAATTCCTCTCAAAGCTTCGAAATCTCCATAAAATTTATGAACACCATCCAAATCCACAATTGTATCCTTCATTCCGTTCAAACTCCCAAATACTAAAATTAGATAATTTTAAGATAGTTCTTTACTGTTCTATTAGTTTAGTTAAGAATTTAGCTCTTCCTGAGTCATTTGAGAGACTTCTGTATTCTTTGATTTTGTTTCATGTTCACCTAGTAATTTTTAGCTTTCCTTCTCCAGTTTGTATCGTGTAACAAAATTTATTATACCACCAACCAAGGCCGTAAATATAATTAACAGACTTAAATTTGCCTTAACGTCATTAAAACTGGATAAGATCATGAAAATCAGGATCATAGTAACTATCATTCCCCAGGCTGCATTTCTCATGGCGATGGAATAGTGCAATTTTGCTCTTTCATCCATTGATTTTAAGGAGGCGTACATCGCATCAAAGAACAAGAATAAAAACAGCGCTGAAATAGTTACAGTGATTATCACGTTTTGTGGTAACATCATCCCTATAAAAATCAAAGAAACTGTAGCCAGTAAATAAACAGTTCCCTGCCAGGTCACCCCTAAACTTAAAATTCCTTTATTCTTTTTAAACCATTCAGGTTTAGCTATTACCACAGAAAATCACCCCATTTTGTAAAAAATATATTACATATAATGTAAGAAATACATTACATCGTATTTAAAGTTTTCCATCTATTAAGGGCATCATCCACCGCGCCTTTTCAAACCACCGAACTCTAAAATAAGTCTTATCAATCCCGGCCGGGGTCCGAAAACCACATCGTCACGCTGGAATAGCTTTATGGAAATCCAGTAGGTGATGGCACTCACCATTATCACGAATCCCAGAGGAATTAGAAAATGCCAGGCCGGAATTACATCTCCTGAAAAAAGCCTTATTACCATGGTTAGTGGGGAAATATTAGATATGAGAGATTTATTTGTTATATAAATCAATGGAGGAATCATTAAAATCCCTACTATAGCCACATAACCAAATGTCAACCCTATACCTGCTTCTTTATAATTTTTTGAATAGGCGGCGATGATCACCGTGACTCCTATGACTGGAACGGCAGTTATAATTACCAGGAGGTAAACCAGGAGTGGGTTTGGTATTTCAAAACCAGTTATTAAGAGTATCCCCATCCAGATAGCAACCTGCAATGCTATAACCCCCACCACAGCCATGCTCTTGCCGATGATAATATCTGAAGAATTTATGGGCATGGCCATGAGTATTTCACCTGTTTTTCTCTCTTTTTCCCCAACAACGCTGTCTATAATCATGTTTCCAAATAAGAACAGGGGTAAAAAGAGGAGTATGGCCAGCATGACCTTGGTAACTATCTGCATCGGAAGGGACTCACCAGTATTTTCCTCAGTTACCACGGCTGGTGTGGAATTTTGGGGTGTTAGGGAATCTATCCAGGAATTTGACAGGGTAATAGCCAATATTTTAGCGGTGTTATTGACTTCATCCCTCACCACGCTTCTTTTCGGATCGGCCTGGTCCAGATAAAGTTTCACCTCGATGGTGTCGATGTTCCTTATCTTATCCAGGGAATCAGCCGGTACCAGCACTACTGCCATGGTTTTACCGGAATTTAAATTTTTCATGGAATCATCGAAGCTGGCATGGGTGACGGTTATGAGTTCAGGATTGATGTATTTGGAAAAAAGACGGCCCTCATCATCCACACTTAAGGAAGCAAATCCTGAAAGGGAGGGAGTTATGGAAATTCCCTCTTGCGATTCAATGTTGGTTATAAATGCATTAAATACGAATAACATTAAAAATAGGACTGAAATCTGCAGGATGAAGATGGTTAAAAATTTTCTACTCTTGAGTGTTTCCTTGAGTTCCCATTTAGTTATGGTGGTGAATTTCAAGATGGTGACCCCAAAGTTATTTTCAAATATCCAACATATTTAGCGAACATCATCATTGCAAACATCATCATTGTTTAAACGAATTAATAAACACATCTTCCAGCGTGGGTTCCTTGGTGTTTACCGAAAGGATATTTCCTTCAAATACGTTGATTATATCCTTTATATCGTTTTTTGATTTTAGGGAGATGGTGTATTGATTGTCAACCAGCTCCACATCTTCTACCGTGGAAAAACCTTCGATGGCCTTAACTACGTCCCCCTTAACTACGTCCCAACAAGGATTCTCCACTTTGATGTTCAGGATTAAATCCCCACGGATTTTCGATTTAAGATCCTGTGGAGTGCCCATATCCATAATTCTGCCCTGGTTCAGGATGGCCACCCGGTCACAGAGTGAATCAGCCTCGTCCATGTAATGTGTGCATAGTATGATGGTTTTATCTCCCTTGAGCTCTCTAATAAACTCTCGAATGTTATGGGCGGTGGCTGGATCCAAGCCCATAGTGGGCTCATCAAATATCAGTATCTGGGGGTCGTGTACGAGCGCCCGGGCGATGCCCACACGCTGCCTTAACCCCTTAGAGAACGTGTTTATTCGATCTTCCGCTCGATGGCTCATATTTACCAGTTCCAATAGCTCTTCTATTCGGCTATCGATCTCTCCTTTAGGGACACCGTAGAGTTCAGCGAAGTAACTTAGAAGGTCTCTGGCTTTGAAACGCTCGTATAGGTTAGGCTCCTCTGGTAGATATCCAATCATGGATTTGATCTTGATCTGTTCCTGGTGGATGCTCATACCGTCCACCAGTACATCACCTGAGTCTGGTTTGAGGATGCAGCAGGTGATCCGGATGGCAGTGGTCTTACCCGCCCCGTTGGGCCCGATGATTCCCAGGAGCTCTCCCTTTTTTATATCCAGGTTGAGGTTATCTAAGGCCTTTATCTTACCGAAGGATTTGCTTAGAGATTCTATTTCTATCATAAGATTATCATCCACTTCTAAATGTCTCCTCTGGTTTCTTGATAAAATTGTTTCAAATTTGTACTGGGGATATTTTATCTTATCCACCAATAAAATAATGATCCAGTTTTACTATAACTATTATATAGAATCTGATGGGGGTGTTAATTGTTGGTTAAAATTGAATTCAGTGTGAGAAACATCAAAAGATGTTTATGCCCTGGCTGTCCCGTCCAAAAGGAAAGTGAATGTGCAGAGGGAAAAAGAAGGATTATGCTCGAGATAGCTTACTCCAGTGAAAGTGGCATGTACTTTGAGAGGGACCGGGTCCCGGGAATGTATTGCACCACCGGAGAAGCACTATGTTCAGATCTTGATTTTAATAAAATCTGTAAATGTCCTGAATGCCCTGTCTGGGAAGAATATGGGCTTGAAAACAAATACTATTGTATAGTATGGGAAACCTGATTACTGAAAAATTTCTGACCACCCCCCTAGGGCAGTAAATTTTCAAATTTAACTCGCCCCCTTCAAGGTGAACACCGTTATCTCCGGGTCGCAGTTGATTCTAAACCAGAAAACGTTGGTACCTAATCCTCGGCTGGTATACTGGACCATGTTCTTCACCTTATATTTACCGAGGGGATACTTAACGAAATGGGGCCCTCTAATTATGGTACCCAGTCCGGGTATTACAAACTGTCCCCCGTGGGAATGGCCTGAAATCTGTAAACTGAATCTGCCGGTGGTGGAGCTTATATCGGCGAAGTCCGGTTCATGAGCCAGGAGTATGGCCGGACCTTCCTCTGGTAATTTTTCCATCACCAGGTCAAGGCGGTGTTTTTCAAGCATTACACTGTCCACTCCTGCTATGTGTAGCTGGGCTTCCCCTCGCCTCAGGGTGTAGACATCGTTGCTTACATCTACGATCCCGGATTTCTTGAGTACGCCCCGGATTTTGTCTGCCCCTAACCAGTGATCATGATTTCCCAAAGTTGCAATAGACAGGTCTTTTGGCTTTAATTCCTTTAAAGACGCTTCCAATTCACGGGCCACATCTTCAAAGATATACGAGACAAAATCCCCAGTTATGGCCACCATATCAGGGTTTTGTTCGTTTACTAATTCTATTACTCCTTCAAGATGTTTAGGGGTTATCCACTGGCCTAAATGTATATCTGAAATATTAACTATCCGGTAATCTTCAAAAACCGGGTCAAGTCCCGGTATATCCACTTCAACATCCTCTAACTGGAAATCGTCCGGCTGGAATTCAGGTTTAAATAGCTTGTTCCGCCAGTTTGTCATACCACGTTGCATTGTTTTCCTTAAACGTGGATATTTAAGCTCATCATCCTTCATGTTATAGATGATCTACCTCTTTTATGGGATAAATCTATCACCCAGTTAAAATAAAAATAGAAGAAAATTGGCTGTTAAGGGTTTGCCGGATGATTAAACCATTATTCACTGGCGAATATACTGAAGATACCGGTTAGAAGTAACCAGACTCCTATTAAAAATCCAAGATAAATTGGATGGAAAGCATATGTGCCTAAAATTATGTAGATTATACCAAGCACGATTCCTAATACCCCTCCCCATACTCTATGTTTAGCATCTAATCCACCTAAAAGTGAGATTACTCCGGCAATTATCATTAAAATACCGGCCAAGTAGAGTACTATGCCTGTTAAGAAGGCGAATAGGGCTGGGTAGAAGACTAAACCAAAACCTATAATTAATGCTATGATACCTAATATGACCAATAAAACACCGACCAGTCGGCTGACCTGTAATTCAGCCACACCTGCAATAAGGAACCAGATGCCCAGCATGATCACTGCAAATCCAGCTATGAAGCTGACTGCAACAATACCCACCACCGGGAAGACCATTATCAGGATACCGAGTATTATGGCCAGTATACCCATTATCGAATTTCTCAAATAACTCCTCCTACCAAATTTTTCCAACAAACCACTTAACAAGATAATATTAAACTTTCAAATGTATAAATGTTACCTCTTTTTAAAATAAACTAACTAAAAGCTTATTAAAGGTTTTAACCCCAAAATCAATGGAAGCCAAATATTAAAAACCATGGGAAAATATAAGAAAAATTAATCCATAAATGAATTAATCCATTAAATGAAATAGAAAAAAATTGGTAAATATTCCAGAAACCAGTGATAATATAATAAATTAATCCATTAATTTTTAGAAATACAGAGATAATTTAGTAAAATACAGAGGTCACCATGTTCCTATCAAAACTCTTACCAGTCAAGCAGGCTCTTAAAATCATAGAAGACACATTAAAACCTACTGATACAGAAAAAATTTCCTTAGAAGATGCTTATCATAGAGTGATTGCTGGAGATGTAAGATCACTGCTGGATTCACCCTCATTTTCCAGGTCGGCCATGGACGGCTATGCCGTGAAGGCCGAGGATACCTTCAGCTCCTCTGCAAACAGTCCGGTTGAACTAACCGTCATCGACAGGATAGGTGCAGGAAGCATGTCTCATGCCATTGTTGAAGAAGGTAAAGCAGTTAAAATAGCTACCGGAGCACCATTACCCCAAGGGGCTGATGCTGTAGTTATGGATGAATACGTTCAAGAGCAGGGTGACGAGTTACAGGTGGAATCCCCCTTAACTCCTGGTGAAAACGTTTCATTCCAGGGAGAAGATGTGGAGAAGGGTGACATTATAATTAAAGGGGGGAAGTTACTGGAACCCCAGGATCTGGCCATAATTACTTCGGGAGGGTACAGTGAAGTCACAGCCCATAGGAAACCTCGAATCGCTGTTTTAAACACCGGGAGTGAATTGGTGATGCCCAGTCCTGATATTAAGGGTGCTGAAGTGGTGAATTCTAACCATTATACATTGAAAGCATTGGTAGAGAGTTGTCTGGCGGTTCCCACCCTCAACCATGTTGAAGATGATGTTTTGAAGGTGAAAGATGAGTTTGAACGGCTCCTTAAAACCCATGATGCCCTTATAACCACTGGTGGTACGGCCATCAGCAAGGGGGATGTGGTGGTTGAAGTAGCTGACCAGTTGGGCGAAGTACTCTTTCATGGAGTGGCCATGAGGCCGGGCAAACCTTTCGCCTTTGCTGAAATTGATGGTAAGCCTGTTTTCATGTTGTCGGGCTACCCGGTAGCTGCTATGGTCCAGTACGATGTTCTGGTGAGGAAGAGTATTGAGAAGATGCAGAACATATATAAACCATCCGTGCTGGTGAAGAAAACCGCAGCCCGTAAAATTCCATCCACACTGGGTAGAACGGATTATGTTAGGGCCAAAGCTGATGGAGACAAAGTAACACCACTGAATATTAAAGGTTCCACCATCATCCG
>MVQY01000079.1 GCA_002067325.1 Methanobacterium sp. PtaU1.Bin097 | reverse complement strand
TATGGTGAAGAATACAGACGAAAACCAGGTTAAGGAAAAGACAAACCTTCCTAATATTAAAAAGAATCAAAAAACCTAACCGCCCGTAGTTTAAGAGAAATCTTAGTATTTCTATGATCAATTCAATATGCTTCATGAAGATTCATACAATAAATATTTTTTTAAAAGTAGAACTAGATTTAGATGTTACAGTTTCAGTCTAATTGCTGAGAAATCATTTAATACTATAATTTTACTTCTCATATGCTCTTACTATAATCCTAACATCTTAAAACACTATATTAATTAAGTGAAGTGAAAGCAAATTGACCCAAAATACTATTGTTAATAATTTTTATTCCATGAATGTAAGTGATAAAGAGATTAATCTTATCTAATCGAAAGGTAAATGATTTAAATAATAATTGTAAATATTTTAATTGAACAGTGGTTATATGGTCCGATATAAAAAAAATCCATTAGTTTCTCCAGTAGTTAAGTGGGTTGGAGGAAAAAGACAATTATTAAAAACTATACGTGAGCATATTCCAAAAAAAATTGATCATTATTGCGAACCATTTGTAGGTGGAGGGGCTGTTTTATTTGATTTACAGCCTAAAAAAGCAATTATCAATGATTTGAATAGTGAATTGATGAATGTTTATAGTGTAATTAAAAATGACGTTGATGAACTAATATTGGATTTAAAACAACATAAAAATGAAGCAGATTATTTTTACAGATTGAGAGAGTTAGATAGAGATAAAAAGAAATATAACACTCTTTCTGATATTGAAAAGGCTTCTAGAATAATATATTTAAATAAGACTTGTTATAATGGCTTATTTAGAGTTAATAATGCTGGAGAATTTAATACTCCCTTTGGTAGATATAAAAATCCTAATATAGTTAATGAACGAATATTAAAAGCTGTCCATTCATATTTCAATCAGTGTAATATATCATTTCATAATGAGGATTATGAACTAATTCTAGAATCTTTAAATAAGAATGCTTGTGTATATTTAGATCCTCCTTATGATCCATTATCAGATACATCTAGCTTTACAGGTTATAATAAAGGAAGATTTGATAAAAAGGAACAGAAAAGATTAAAAAATTGTTGTGATTCATTAGATAATAAAGGAATAAAGTTTTTACTTTCTAATTCTTCCACAGAGTTTATTAGAGATTTATATGATGGCTATGAAATTATTGTAGTTCAAGCAAAACGTTCAATAAATTCGGTTTCAAATAAAAGAGGCCAAATTGATGAAGTTTTAATCAAAAATTATGACAAAAAATGATGATGCTTGGGAAAAACTATTTGAGAAATTTGATATTCTCGATAATATAGAAAAGAACGGTAGGTTTGTAATTTCTGCTCCCCAAATTAAAGAAGTTAGAGAACCTAGATTAATGGTTAAATTTGATTATGAAAATCAACTACCTAAAATTTTTTCTGAAAATAAATTAGCAATACTTC
Organism: Methanobacterium sp. PtaU1.Bin097; assembly: GCA_002067325.1. Classification (GTDB taxonomy): domain Archaea; phylum Methanobacteriota; class Methanobacteria; order Methanobacteriales; family Methanobacteriaceae; genus Methanobacterium_A. Next base: position 35,284 of record MVQY01000079.1, on the reverse strand, counting down.
CTATAAATCGGGGTAAATATGTTATTTCTAAATTCAAAGCATATCATAAACTAGATGAAAAATCTAAAGAAATTATTAACGAAGTCAAATTTCCAAAGTGTATTGAAAGTATAGATTTTAATAACATTAAGGGTGAAACTCAAGCCCTTAATTCTGCTTACATAGCAGGCATTCTAGCTGATTTTTTAGGGGATAAAAAGATATATCCAACAGTTGAAGGTAGAATGAGTTCAGGTAAATTTGATTTTAATATTTTAGATATTTCCGAAACAAGCACTATGGATGTTTCAATCGATAATTCCCAAATAGAAATTGATGGAGCATATGAAGGATTGGACTTCTTAGCTCTGATTGAAGTTAAAACTGAATACCCTGAAAACTTTTTAGTCAGACAATTATATTATCCGTTCATAACTTGGAAAAGATGCGTAGAGAAGGAAGTTAAAACTATTTTTTTAGTATATTCGAATGGTATTTTTAGTTTGTATGAATATGTATTTAGTAATGAGTCTTGTTACAATTCTTTGAAATTAATTAAACAAGCAAATTATTCTATAATCGATGGTGAAATTGAAATAGCAGATATAGAATTAATAGCAAACAAGGTTCAAATAATTCTGGAATCTAACATTCCTTTTCCACAAGCCGATAACTTTGAACGACTAATTAGTTTATGTGAATTACTCAAAGAAATAAAATTGACTAAAGATGAAATAACTGAGAAATATTCATTTAATATGCGTCAATCATATTATTATACTTCTGCAGGTATGTACTTGGGGTTAATTGATAGAAATCATATAAATGGTAAAGTCTGTTTTTCTTTAACCAAAAAGGGGAATAAAATATTTGATTTACCACTCAAACAAAGACAGTTAGAATTAGTAAAATGTATACTCGAGCATAAGGTATTTTTAAACATTTTCAAATTATGGCTTGAAAAAATAGAAACACCTTCTTTGGATGATTGCGTGCATATAATGAAAGAAATAGGCATCTATAATGTTGATTCTGAAGAAACTCTCAGAAGACGGGCTAGAACTGTTTTAAGATGGCTTGAATGGATTATGGACTTGAAAAATATATAAATTTTCTATCTTTTTTTAGAACTAAATCTAAATAGAATCTTGGAGTATTGATAAAGAAGCCCCGCCTAAAACCACCAGGGCTTCTGCCTCCATGAAATGTAGATCAGAGGGTATTATCAGACAGTGGAGCGGTCCACCGAAATCTTCATCCACCAGTTTACTTATAATATCGGCGCGTACCACTGGTTTTTCGGCCCCTGCCCGGGCCACCACTACAGCTAATGTGTCCCCCGTAATAATTCCTTCATTTCTCTTCTCTTCCACCTGCAGCAGATATTCCAATCCCTGGTTGGCCGTCATGTACCGGTCACGGTGGGCCTGGATATCCAGGAGAACCAGGCTATGCAGTTTTTCCTCTAAATTCTTACGAATAGCCAGGTAGGGGGAGTGTGGGAAGTAATTTTCCTCGGTAAAGGGGATGGTGGTGACCTTTCCAAATTTATAGGCCTGTAAACCAGCTAGTCCCGGTGCAGCGGTTAAAATTGAAGAAGAATGGATAACCGTAGTTTCTATATCTCTTTTTCTTGCCTGAATCATTAAATCGGTATGGGTGGTGGCAATTAACGGGTCTCCCGCACATACGAAGGCAACATCCTTATCTTGTGCTTCTTTAAGGGGGATGTTCTCTTCTTCCACCTCTTCCCTTTTTAATACGTTTATTTGAACCCCTAATTTATACTCTAAACTTTTAATGCTCCCCTGGAATAGGCGGGATGTGTAAAATTCAGCATAAATAACATCCGCCTTTTTAAGGGCTTCCACTCCCTTTAAGGATACGTCTTGTTCATCGTAGAGTCCTAAACCAATCAGATATAACATGGGGCTCACCTATAATTTAAATTTCAATGGATAACAAATTTATCTTAATTCAGTAGTTGGAATATGAACTGTGTCAATGGATAAGTATGGATGAACTACAATAAGAATTAATAGTTCAGGTAGAAGAATCCATATACATACCAATGTGATCCTTATGTTGGGGCTTAAAATTCCAAAAAAACAGGCAGATCAGGTGAGGAAAATCCTCCTAAAGCATTCCCTGATGAATCTGGAACAGAAAATCAAGCGTTCTGATGATTACGTGTACATCCCCCTCTCGAAAAAGCCAGATACATATGTGATGGATGAAATTGGTTTAAAAGATATTGAAATCGTTGATGTGGAATTTGAAGCCCATAAAAAAGGTCCAAAGAGCTTGAAAAATTATTTGGAAGGACGCATATCCCACCAAAAAATTCTAGATATAAGGAAATCCTTCGATATCATCGGGGATGTGGTGATACTGGAAATACCTGATGAACTGGAGTCTGAAAAATATCTAATCGCTGATTCAGCCCTTAAATTCACCAAGAGGAAGGCCATCTACCGCAAGGGCAGTAAAGTAAAGGGTGTAACCAGGACCCGTAGACTGGAATTTTTGGCCGGTGAAGACGCATCAGAGACCATCCATACAGAATACGGAGCCAGATTTCTCTTAGATGTGCGTAAAGTTTACTTCTCTCCCAGGTTGGCCACGGAAAGGGAGAGGATCGTCGAACAGGTTAAAGATGGTGAGATGATCGTGGACCTCTTTGCCGGGGTGGGTCCCTTCTCGGTGAGTATCGCCCGCCGCCGGACGGTGGAGATCTACGCCGTTGACATAAACCCAGAAGCCATCTACTATTTAAAAAGGAACATGGAACTTAACAAACTCCAAGGAAAAATTAATCCAGTCTTAGGTGATGCAGAAAAATTCCTGGAAACTGAAAATATCAGGGCAGACCGTATTATAATGAACCTCCCGGGAACCGCCTGTAAATACCTGGAACATGCGATTTCCTCCCTTAAAAAAGGAGGTATTTTACACTACTACGAGTTTTCATCGGATTTCAACACGCCAGTGGAAAGAATAAAGGAAGCAGCCGGTGCCCGTAAAGTCATTATACAGGGTAAAAGGAAGGTTAAATCGTCTAGTCCCGGGAAGTGGCATATGGGGATTGATGCCGTTATTAATTAAGGTAAATTAAATTATAATGTTTATATAAGAATTCTTGTATAATGGGAAGTAGAGGTAAAATAAATGTCCAGATTACCCTTTTTAGACAATGTTTATCCTGGTGAAAACAACTTCTGGAGGTACTTCTTCACCATCATCCTGATCTGGGGAGCCCCCATCATTCTGGGAATTATGATAAGCATTTTCTTCATGACCTATCTTTTGACTCAGGGATTTGATGCAAGTTATTTAGTGGAGAATTTCACGTCGAATCCTTTGATATTCATGTTATTTATTGCCATTACATACGTGATTTCATTCTTCTTCCTTTACATTGGAGTGCGTTATATACACCAGAGAAAATTCATGTCACTGGTTACCACCGAATCCAGATTCAACTGGAAGAGATTCTGGAAGGGTGGTTTGGCCTGGTTTGCCCTGCTTAGCCTAAGTTTAGTCCTATCCATGATACTTGATCCCGGCAGTTTAAAATTGAACTTTAATCTAAACCCTTTCATTTTAATACTGGTTCTAAGTCTCCTGATATTCCCGGTACAGGCATCCTTCGAAGAACTATTTTTCCGGGGATACCTGATGCAGGGATTGGGACTTTTGACCAAAAAACCAGTGATACTCTTAATAGTTACCTCGCTGATATTTTCGCTTCCCCATTATTTTAATGGATCCTACACCATATTGAGTGTTGATCTCGTATTACAGGCTTTTATTCTGGGTTTAACTCTGGGTATCATTACCCTGGGCGAAAATGGTCTGGAGACTGCCATGGGGGTTCATATCTTCAACAACATCTTCGCCACCGTAATAGTCAGCCATCCAGAGGACATGGGGCTTAACATGCCCTCCCTGTTCACCAGCCTGTCTTCACCCGACCCGGTGATAGATACGTTGGGAATTGCTATTTTTGGCCTGATTTTGCTGGTTATCATTTTCTGGGGTAAAAAGGAGGATGTGTTCCGATTATTCCGGCGGGATAACTCTGTGGAAGGGAAATAAATTTCGTAATGGAAGATGATATAAATGGGATTCAGGGATCGGTTCCGGAACGCCAATTCATGGTACAAAAAGGGGGTGGAACTCACCCAAGAAAGCCGGTATGAAGAGGCATTAGAGTGTTTCGATAAGGCGATAGAGCTGGAACCGAAATCTGAGATCGCCTGGAATACCAGGGGCTTGCTCTTGGAAAGGCTGGGGAGGTACAGTGAAGCAGTGGCCTCCTTTGATGAGGCAATTAAGTTCGATCCAGAATTTACACTGGCCCTGGTAAATAAGGGCATATCACTGAGAAAACTGGGAGATTATAAAGAGGCACTTATCTGTTTTGATGATGTACTGGAATCCTATCCCGAGCATACCCTGGCCCTGATAAATAAAGGAATTACCCTTAGTGAGCTTAAACGATTTGAGGAAGCACTGGAATGCTTTAATAAAGTAACAGAGATAGACCCGGAAAATGCAGAGGGCTGGTACAATAAAGGCATGACATATAAGGAGATAAGAAATTTAGATGAAGCCAAAAAATCATTAGAAAAGGCTTTAGAGATTAAACCAGGATATGAAGCTGCCTGGAAGGCTAAAGAAGAACTAACAAAAGGGGATTAACTTAGAAAGGGATTAACTTAAACCATATTGAACTTCTAAACTCAATAGTCTTTATTTTTCAGTCAATTAAATTCTTAAGCTTTAACATGTCCTCTTCTAGCTGGGGGATTAATTTACGGAAGCGTACAGCCGCTGCCGGATGGAAAAGAGCCATATATTTTCTACCATCAACCTCATAGACATTTCCATGAATCTGAGTAACATTCTTTTTACCGATTAAAGCATAAATAGCGCTGTTACCAAGTAATCCAATGATTTTAGGATTTATTAAGTCGATTTGTTTATTTAAATAGAGGCCTATACAGGTGGTGTATTCTAATTTCCTGGGCAATCGATTATTTTCTGGTCTGCATTTTACGATGGATGTGATATAGATATCGCGTCGATCCATCCCTGATTCAGTTATGATATCGGTTAACAGTCTACCGGAGCGACCTACGAAAGGTTTCCCGGTTTGATCTTCTTTTCCACCAGGAGCTTCGCCTACCAACATTATTTTCGCGTCTTCGGGTCCTTCTCCAAAAACTACATTGGTTCTGTTTGCACTTAAGGGACATTCGGTGCAGTTAATGGCTATTTTACAGAGTTGTTTGAGTTTAATATTAAAACATTCCCCCAGAATTAATTAACCATCAAATCGGATCCAAAATACCATCTTCAGTTATTATACCGGTTATAAGGTCTGAGGGAACGATATCAAAAGCGGGATTTTCCACTTCTGTCTCCTCCGGTGCAACTCGACACTCACCATAATATAAAACTTCGTTTGGATCTCTTTCTTCTATTTCCACATCAAAAATAGAGATATCCTCATCGAAGGTGCTTTTGGGTGCAGCCACATAGAAGGGGACATTGAATCGTTTGGCTGCCAGTGCCACCATTAAAGAACCGATCTTGTTGGCCACACCACCTTGGGCCACCCGATCAGCCCCTACAATCACCTTATCAATCTTACCTTCCTGCATGAGTCTCCCGGCAGCGCTGTCCACGATTAACTTCACGGGTATTCCTTCTTCCTGCATTTCAAAGACACTCAGGCGGGCTCCCTGGCAGACCGGCCTAGTCTCATCACAAACTACGGAGATATTCTTACACTCTTCTACTGCCGCTCTGATAACTCCCAAAGCAGTTCCATAATCTACACAGGCCAGTGCCCCAGCATTGCAGTGGGTTAATATAGTATCTCCATCATCTATCACCTGGGCACCGTTCCTTCCCAGGGCCTTATTGGTCTGGATGTCCTCATCAAACATCAAGAGTGCCTCATCTAGGGCAGATCTCCCTGCTGATTTGACCTCCAATATTCGATCCACAGCCCAGAACAGGTTCACTGCAGTGGGCCGGGCGGCTTTAATCTCCTCGGCCACTTTTTCCAGGTCTTCACCAGCTAGTTCAGCCAGGGCCATGCCGAATGCAGCGGCCACTCCTATAGCCGGGGCGCCCCTCACCATCAGGGTTTTTATGGTGTGGATAACGTCCTGGTAGGTTTCACATTCAAAGTAGGTCACTTCAGCAGGTAATTTAGTCTGGTCAAGGATGAACAGGTGGTTGTCTTTCCAGTACAGTGTTTTCATGGAATTTTACCTCAGATAGATTAAATATAGGGGAAATAAAATAGTTTGTAAAAATAAAAAATGGTTTTCAGTAGTGACTGGCTGGAGTCAGGTCCAGGTGCTTATCTTCTTTTCCAGGCACACCATAGGCATCGGCACGGCACTGGGTGCAGGCCCGGAATACGGGTATTATCTCTTCAACGGCGTCTCTCACCGTACTTAGTGCCATACAGTCTGGTTTTGGTGTGTCTTTAAATTTGTAGAGTGGGATGAGTGGGATTACATTCATCAGTGATGCGCCCTGGGCTTTGACTTTCCGGGCGATATCCACTATGTGTTCATCGTTTAATCCGGGTATCAGGACGCTGTTTACCTTGACCACGATGTCATTTTCTGCGATGAGCTTTATACCCTCTAGTTGATTCTTGGATATCACATCGAAGGCTTCCTCTTTATCGTAGACTTTGCCGTGGTGTATGGCTAAGGAATAGATTTCCTTACCTATCTCCGGGTCTATGGCGTTTACAGTTACGGTGATACTGTTTATGTTGATCTCAGCCAGTTCATCCGCTTTATCGGGTAAAAGCAGTCCGTTGGTACTTATACATTTTATGAGTTCGGGATGTCTTACATCCATCTCCCGGAAGAACTGGAAGGTCTCCGGGTTGAACAGGGCGTCACCTGGACCGGCCACTCCTACCACGGATATGGGCATTTCCTTGGTCACCTTATCCACGTGTGCGATGGCATCTTCCACGCTCATTATACAGGACGCTACCCCCGGCCTCATCTCACATTTGTTTATCTCCCGGGTGCAGAAGTTACACTGGATGTTACACTTAGGAGCGATGGGGACATGTATCCGTCCCACTTTATCATGCATTTTCTCGTTAAAGCAAGGGTGTACCTTGGTTAAATGGGCGAATTTGGATTCGTTCATTATCTTTTTCCTCCATCCTCAGCTTATTCATACGTTAATAAATGTAGATGAATGTTACTTGATTGTTAATGATGTACTTGATTTTGTTTTTAAGAGTAAGCCTGATTTGTTCTAACAGTAACATAATATATTAGTTCGGGAGTAATAATACTTTTCTCGTTTTAGACTTTGTATCTATTTTCCGAAGCCTTCATATCCCTTATGATTTCCTGGGTCTTCTGGAGCCATTCATCCTTTATAGTCTCATCAGAAGCTGTAAGAGCTATATAATTACCCTCTGAGTAGTGATCCACCACCCTCAAACCCTCAGGAATTATTCTAAACAGGGCATCGTATATTTTCTTCCGCAGGTCCTCTTCGGGGTTGTGCACCACCATATTTTTAATATCGGTACGGGGATCATCCACTATAACCTCGTATCTGCTGGATTGATGCACCTTATTCCTTCCTTCAGTCTCCCATAATGCGGCTAATAGTTCTGGAAGGTAGGTTTCATCCTTGATCTTCAAAAAAACCTCATTTGCTTCCCTGTTTTTTTCATACTCCGCGAAGTCCAGTAACCTCACAGGAGGGGCTGTTTTCTCGTAGCTTATCACTATGATGAACACCGGTTCTCTGGGATCTACGTAGACCCTTAAATCCTTCACTGCCCTGGTAATCTGTAGATCTTGGAGTATCTGCCTTACCACCATGTCGTAGACTTCCGCCCCAGTTTCATCGTAGCATTCTACCTTCATATTTATCCCATTTTCATTAATTACGTTTATTAACTAATCCTTCATCTTACCCAGCCCAGATACGATGAGTGCCGAGCCCACAGCTCCGATGTACTGGGAGTATTCTGGTACGATTATATCTATATTGCCCAGAGTCTGGCTTACCGCATCCACCAGGCCTGTAATCAGGGAAGTACCACCCACCTGTATCAGTGGTTCGCGTACATCGATCTCCTGGAGTTGCTGTTCGTAGACCTGTTGCGCCACACTGAAACACGCCGCAGCAGCCACATCCTCTTTGGTACTACCAGCAGCCAGGGAAGTTACCAGGTCCTGGATTCCAAACACAATACAGTAACTGTTTAAAAGAGCTCTATTATGGTCTCCTTTTAAAGCTAGGGGACCTAATTCACTGATATCCACACCCAATCTTCGGGATGTGATCTCCAGGAATCTACCGGATGCACCGGCACAGATTCCACCCATGGTGAAGTTGTCTGGTATGCCGTCGTTAACTGTGATGACCTTGTTGTCCATTCCACCAATATCCAGGACAGTCGCTTCACCCTTCTGGCGATCGGCCAGGAACACCGCCCCTTTGGAGTTGACACTGAGCTCTTCCTGGATGAGATCTGCATTTAAATGCTTTCCTATGGTTAGCCTTCCGTATCCAGTTACCCCGATGGCTTCTATATCTGATTGCTTGTATCCGGTGCCCTCCAGTGCACTTTTGGTTCCTTCATGGGCGTTGTCAATCACATCGGTAGTGGGCAGCCATCCGGTGCCTATGATCTTGTTATCTTCCATGAGCACCACTTTGGTGGTGGTTGACCCAGAATCAATCCCCAGGGTCAGGCCTTCCTGTTTTTCACGGGCCAGTAAACTTTTACGAGCTACTATGGTTGATAGTGCCTCCATCCTGATAAAGAGTTCATCTGCCTTGGTCCTTTCAGTGAAAGAATATGTAACAACGGGTAAGTTGGTGTTCTGCTGGATGAAACGTCGGATTTCATTCCGGAGCAGTGCTCCCTCGGCACACCGGAAACAGGTGGCTATGAACACTGCATCGGCATCGCTTTTTCCCTCTACTATGGACATGGCCCGGGCGACCATCAAGCGGATACCGGAGCTTGCCGCTGTAAAACCGAATTTCTGGTAGGCCTCGTTTATGTAGTCAAGTTCCACATCAGGGATAACGATCTCTGCCCCGAAGGTAGCAGCTGCCTTCACTATCTCATCCTGAATACCACTGTACTCTGTTCCGCATGATATCTGTGCTATTTTAACCATTTTTATCCTCCAGGCTGTCTAGAAATTCGTTTATCTTGTTGACCAGTTCCATGGTTTCCTCACTGCTGGTGGGGTAGGTGACCTCCAGGACCGGAATATTTCTCTTCCTGATGTTGAACATGCACAGTTCATTGGTTCTGGCACATCCCACACAGCCAAAACCGAAGGGTGCGTCTTCCATGATGATAGCGGCATCGGCCTCTTCGATGAGTGGACCGAATAGTGCCATCCGACCCCTCACACCAGAGGGTACTTCTATAGCAGCGTACTTTAAACCCTCGATGGGTTCTTTCTCGGTGATGTTGAGTGGTGGTGAATCTATCTCCGCGGATGTTACCTTTTTCCTTATCTGCCTCTGCATGACCAGTGGCTCATGACCCCGGCGCTCCACCAGATCAGCGAGTATCATGGAGTTTGGTGGGAATATGGCTACTTTCAATGTAGCTCACCCCTTTTACCTTCATCCACTTCCTGCGGTCTTTTGGTTATCTCCTTTATATCACTGTAAATTCCCTGGGTAATATCCACCACCCCTATAGCGGCCACCACTTCATCTTCCTCAATAACGGGGACCACTTGTACGGGTGTTCCTTTGTATGGCCCGGTTTCGGGTATTTCACTGATCTTCTCACCTTTTTCTATTACCTTCTCCAGGACTGGTCCGGTGTAATCGTACTCCACCACTTCACCATCTTCTAATCGAAGGCCTTTGGAATTTTTGGTGCGCATGGTAAGGGGCAGTTCATTTACCAGCCGGTGTATGGCCAGGGCCAGTGGTTCTATTTCTTCTCCTGTTGAAGAAGCAGTTAACTTCATAATAACACTCCTCTTTTTATGGGTTCTATATGATTTTTTTATAAGGATAATTTATTCTCACACATTTATTTGCACTCACGAGCTATCTTCTTAAATTCCTCTGGTGAGATCTTTTCCACCTTTTTCACCTTGACCTTGCGGGGGTTTTTAAGGGCTTTACTTACATCGTCCAGGAGTTCGAATTCCTTCTCCAGCTGGTGGAATCCTTCCCTGGCGCCTCCCCTTTTAGCACGGCATCTGCGGGGGTCTCCTGGTGGAAATCCCCGGTCTTTGGTGAATATGTTGTAGGGATCGAGTTTTCTTATTCGTTTTATTGCCTCGTCAACGTCTTCTTTTTCACCGCTTATGGCGGCACCGTAACAGGTGGTTTTAATGGTGAGTGGAAATTCCATCATATGGAGATTTCTCACTAGTTCAGTGTTGCTAATTTCGGCTGAGGGACCTAGAATTATCATCCTGGTTATTTTACCGTCTTTTTCTGCCGGTTCGCTTTGAGGGATCAGGCAACCGGTTTCTGCGATGTTGGAGTTATTTTTGCCTGTTTCAGGGGATTTATCATGACCTGCTTTAGGAGTATATTCTTTTCCAGATTCAGGGTTTTTTGGTGATGATTCAGGGTTTTTTGGTGGTGACATAGACTGTTTCTCCCTCCTTGAATTTTTCCAGGTTTTCTAGACCTTTTACTACCTTACCTAGGATGTTGGTTGATTTGAAGGGTTCTCCTGTCGGACCGAATTCCACGTTGTCCTCAAATCGAACCCCTAATATACCCACATTCCTCTTTGACATGTTGGTTAAGGCTATCTCGCCCTTGCCAACCTTTCCTTCCGGTGTGTTTTCTGGTACCAGTCCCTTACTGTCCCGGGAACTTCCCCGGAACATCATGATTTTAGTGCCGGGATAGGCGAATTGAACATTTAAAGAACCCACCGGCATATTCAAAAGTCCGGTGATCTTTCTAAAGTACCAGGAAGAACGGGGAGCTGTTTCATTATAAATATCAAGGTATATTAGATTTTCTTCTTTTATACCGAATGTTTTAACCTGTTTCCCGCCGATTATATCCATGGTGTAGCGGGGCTCCTGGACCACTACCACGGCATCGTCATCGGTAAGTCCATTTCTAACCTGTTTTATCCCGTTTTCATCCAGTAATTCCTGGGCTTCCTTCTGGGTTAAAGATAGGGTCATTATCCTCTGTGGACTGGTTTTGAAGGTTATCTCATCTCCTTCCCCGGCAATATCCAGTAATTGTATCCCACTATCCACGTGACCAACCACTGAATGGGATGGTGTGGAGACCCGATCCTCCCGGTATATGTATACCCTTCCGGTTCCTTTACCAGTATTTCTAAGGGTGATGGTTCCCCTCTTCCTCTGACCAACATATTCCGGTGGACTTTCCAGTCCCTGTAACCCGTAGAAGCCGACGAATGAATCTGATTCGTAGTCGATGTGCATTCTATCGTCTTCGGACAATGCAAAGAAGTGTTCGGCAGAGTTGGGTGATTTCCCTGATAAACTTACTTTGACGTAGGTGAAGATCTCATTTCCTGGGAATACTTCAGTATCCAGATCGGTTATGGCCGCGCTTTTAACCACGCTTTTTCTCTCCAGGACTGGTTTAACCTTCGTAATCTCATCCTGGTCATCCAGTTTCATCACCGTTCTCTTACCACCGATCACTTGGGCAAATACACCGTTACTTCCACCGGTGGTTTCCGGCACCCCATATACTGCCCGGGTTTTATCTTTCATCAGGATTATATGGGTGGCGTCTGCAGTAAATCCAGACAGACTCAGCACCACATCCCAACGTTCGTATTCATGTTCATCATGTGTCGGCTCCAGATCTGTTTTTATGGGGCCTATGGCCACATCATTGGTGGTGGTCCATCTGATGCGCAGGTCTTCAAAATCCCGGTACCTCTTTTTCCAGGTGTTTTTAAGCTCCTCGGGGGCGTCAGGTAATAATTCGATTATTATGCTACCCTTGGTTGTTTTAAGTTTGTACTTGTTCACGTACTGTTCCACTTCTTCGGTTCCCTTGATCAATCCTAAAACACATCCTTCCAGATAAGGCGCACCGGAAGCCTCTACAGCATCTTTTATGGTTGAACCCTCAGGAAGGTCTATTTTTTCCCCGTTAATCTTTACCTGCATGGAAAAGAACCTCTTATTGTCTATTCAAGTCATTTAATTAATTTTTAACCTATTTGATGTGATTTAACTTATTTTAAAGTGATATTTTATAATTTCTATGAATATTATTGTTAGATTTTAATTATTTATCTCCAGATTTTAAATCAGTTTACATCTGTAAATCTTCTTTTTATATTTCTTGTTTGACACCCATAATCCTATCTCTATGGAAGTTGAATAGAACTTCCCTTTCACCTTGGTATGATAGGTAAAATATCCTATCCTGTATGATCTCACCTACTGTATTAGCGGTTATGTTAACCTCTTCTAAGAGCTTTATACATTCTTTAACATTCTCTTCAGGTGTGGTTAATACGAAGCCTGATCCCGGATATATTTTAAGCCAGGAATCCCAGTCCACGCTTTGATTTCTGGGTATCTTCTCCAGTTCTATGGAAGCCCCTACATCAGATGCTTCCAGGAGCATTCCCAGGGTTCCCAGGGTTCCGGGGTTGCTTATGTCCTTTCCGGCAGTTACTAGGTGCTTCCGGGCTATGCGGTTCATGGCCCGAATCTGGTCCTGAACCAGCTCTGAGCTTTTGAAGGTGGTGGTGTCCCAGTTTAGAGGGAATTTTTCATGGGGTTTGCCATCCAGATCAATACCCATAATCACCTGGTCACCCACCTGGGCGCCCCCGCTGGTTATAACATCATCTTTACCTACCAGTCCGGTTATGGCGACATCCAGTGCATTGTATGGTGTGTCCGGGTGTAGGTGTCCTCCTACCATGGGCACGCCGAATTTCAGGACACCCTCATTGACTCCTTCCATTATCTCTTTACAGGTCTCCTTGTCCTGTACCGAGAGGACGTTGGTCATACCAGTGGGTATCCCACCCATGGCCGCGATGTCGTTTACATTTACCAGGACTGAGCAGTATCCGGCCCATCGGGGGTCTGCTTCCATTAATTTACCCCACATTCCATCAGTGGCCAGTAGTAGTAGTTGCTGGTTGTCGATGTCGATGGCGGATGCGTCATCTCCAAAACCCAGAACTGTTTTACCGGTTATGTTGTAGCTATCCTTGAGTAAGCTGGTTACTCCCTTGATCATATTTTTACGGGTGATTCCTTCATAATTCCTGATAGAAGTAATGAGATCTTTTAAATCCAATGGTATTCCTCAGATAATTTTGTTTAAAAAAATAGGTTTCCTTTAGTTGGTTAAATTTTTTTCGAATAGATTAAATTTCTCCATAATTTATGGATACTTTTCCCGTAATAAATTGGTTATTCTTTTATTTTACAGGATTTACTCACTTGTTTTATAATCTGTATTAAATCATTTTTAAAATTTTCTATATTATCAATTTCTATGGTCTCTTTACCCCTGAAACATTCCCTGAAGATTTTTTCACCGACTAGATCGTCCCATCCACTTTCTAACTCAACTATGACAGATCCCTGTGCTTTAAATCCCTTCTCAACCACTTTATCCAGATCTCCATCGGTTATCCCAAAAATAGGGACGTTGAATCTGAACAATATATCTGCAGCCACTAGTGTGGTGTCATCACCCACCGTCACCACCAGGTCGGTGTCCTTTAACCGGTAGATGTCTTCAGCGGCATGATCCAGGTAGGCCACTTTACAGACAGATTTTACCATATCAACATCTGGTTCTGGAGTGTTTTTTGTTCCAGGAGGATTACTTGCCTCATCAAGGTCTAAACGTGACCCATCTATGACCCGGGGCTCCACCACAGATCTCCTGAGCAGGCCAGTTTTTACTATGACCTTCTCCAGATCTATAACCCCCAGTTTCCTGATACCGTGCTCCTTTAATATACCGCCTTCAATCCGGGTTATTTTTCCGTTTTCCGCCACTAAGGTGACATCACTCGATGTGGATTTTCCCACTACCATACCGTTTACGAATATGTTCTCGCCGGGTGAGACACCTGCTATCTTACGGTATATTTTACGGTCTTCCTCCAGGCATCCGGTTCTGGCCTCTATCTCTGCGGTTACCTCGGATCCGTAGAGGAGTTTCAACTTGAGTTTTCGGGCTATTTCCCGGGCAAATTCGTCCATATCCGTTCTCCAGGATATTACGGTTCCATCGGCTTCACCGGGTCTTTCGATCTGGATAAGGGGTGGGTTATCGGACTTTTTCTGGACTTTATATCCGAATGCGTGGCCTGTCTGGCTGGATTTACCATAGTTTAAGAGGAAGATTACATCCATACCCTCCCTAGTGAAGGCCCTGATGGACTCGCTGGGAAGGAGTTTACGCTTTATATCTATAACACCTTCTAAACCAGCATCTATCACTGCAGTTCTGCCCATGGTACCCCCTAATCTGGCATTTACCTCACAAAATTCACCCAGAATTTCTATTATCTTCCAGGCATATCCGGTATCAACTATTCCCGGGCCATGGACCACGATTCCTATATTCATCTGTCTATCCTCATTATTCACTCTCTATCTCTATTTTATTCACAGGCTATCCTCTTAAGTAAACTTCATTCTTATCTAGTAATTTTCATTCTATATTTAGTGTAAATTTCATTTCTTATTTGTAACCTTCTTGGTGCGTTTTCTGGAGATGGGGGAGCCGCATATTTCACAGTCGGTCCCTGTGTAATTGGCGGGATATGTTTTTTTGCATCCTTTACAGAATTTTATCCATCCCACCACATCTTCGATTCCCCTGGTAAGTACGCTCCTGAAGGGTATCTCCATGATTTTAAGTACATTTTGGATGGAGTAGTCATCGGTGACCACAGTGGGAGACAGATCATCCCTTTTAAGTTTCACTGCCAGGGCTATAACCCCTTTATCCACATCTGAAAGCCTTAGTAAGTCCCCTGATCTGGTTATGACCTTTTCTACTTCCCCTATATCCCTGGTTGAGGGTTCTTTTATGGTTATCTGTTTATTTTCCAGGGCATCCTGGAGGGAAAGCTCAGATTTTATGTCTTTTATTTCCGTTACCACCTGGCTGGTGGTGTAATTTGAATATTTCCCCGAGAGGAATCCGCCGATTATCCCGGAGGCATCCAGAACAAAGACTTTTTTTGACATGAATATAAACCCTATTACACGTGTTATTTTCTATTTAAAGTAAATGTTAAAGGATTACTCAGTTATATCTAATTAATAACTTCTTATATTAAGTATAAAGCAAATGTTAAAGGATAAATTTGTTATATCTCATTGATAACTCCTTATTTTTAGATTATAATGGCATTAACTGGTTTTTGGTATTTTAAACCCTAATGCTACAAAAGGTTTTTATGTGTTAAAGTATAAAAATATATTTGAGGGAGAGCATTTTAAGACTCCTTTTAATTCTTTCGCAACGGAATATACCGCCTCCGATTTGGACCTTATGCCCTCCCTCGTATCCATTTATTTAAATAACTCCCAATAGCTCTTTTTATTTTCCTTAAAATTCCTTGATTTAAAATTCATTTGATTAAATTCTAAAATTCATTCCATCTATTTATTTTAAGTGTGGATAAAATAAAATTAATCCCCAAATCTTTCCAATGGTGCATGATATGAAAAGTAAAAGTATGGAAGAACATAGACGTAAATCCCCCATAAAGGTTAAAGTAGGAGTTATCACCTTGAGCGATTCAAGATATCTGGAAGATGAAGAAAAGGATATCTCTGGTAGACTTATAATAGATTCCCTCCAGGATCATGAGGTAGTCAGCTACAGCATAATACCGGATGATGCAGATCTCTTGCTTGAGGAAGTGGAAAATCTAACTGGGGAAGTGGAGGATTTAAACGGTAAAAAAGCAGACGTCATCATCACCACCGGCGGGACTGGTATAGGAGAAAGAGATATAACCATTGAAACCCTTAAAAAGATATTTGATAAGGAACTGGATGGGTTCGGGGAGATATTCAGATATGAAACCTATCAGGAACTGGGCACCGGCGCCTTACTCACCAGGGCCACTGCCGGGGTTTACAAAAAAACTTTAATTGTTTCCATGCCTGGATCCCCCAATGCCGTGAAATTGGGTCTTAAAATTATTTTACCAGAACTGGGACATCTGGTAAAACATCTACGAGATTAAAAAATCTTACAACAGAATAAAATCTTCATAAAAAAAAGGAATTTAACTAGGATCCACTACCCGTAACTCAAGACCATTTACCAGACTACCCGTAACTCAAGACCATTTACCAGACTACCATAACTCAAGACCATTTACCAGACTACCATAACTGAGAACCGTTACCAAACTACCGTAACTCATCAACCGTTACCAGGGGTTCAAAATCGATCCCTTCATCTCTTATATTCTTCACCGCCCCTTCATCCCGGTCGACTATCACGAATGCCTTCTGGACTTTCCCTCCTTTTTCTTCTATGGTCTTTATGGCATCTATGAGTGAGTGGCCCGTGGTTGTAACGTCTTCCAAGACCACCACCTGGTCCCCGGGACTCAGATCGCCTTCTATGAGGTTCGATGTGCCGTAGTCCTTTTTGGCCGATCTTATCATGAGCATGGGTATTCCAGTTCCCAGTGAAACCGCGGTTACTATGGGTATGGCCCCTAAGGCCGGCCCGGCAACTTTATCCACACTGTCTCTATCCAGCCTTTCTGAAATTATCTCTGCGACCTGGCGCAGGATTAGGGGACTGGTAACTGCCCGTTTCATATCCACGTAGTAATCACTTTCCCGGCCGGAGGAAAGGGTGAATTTACCGAATTTTATTACCTTATTTTCCTTTAGAAGCTGGATCAGTTTATTCTTTGATGAATTATTCATTTGATAGTTTGTCCTTTAGATGAGTTATTTTTTATGATTGCCAATTGTAAATGTTAAATTAATTGTTTATTGAATTAGATCAAAAACTGTATTCTATTTTATCTATCAGGAGTATTTTGTCTCCAATCTGCTTTACCTGTTCAATTGGTACGATGACTTCGTTACTGGAAAGTCCCAGGCTCTCTGAGATACCCCCTTTACTTAAAATTAACGACTCAATTTCATTGGTCTCCTCATTTGCCTCTACATCTTTTACCCGGCCAAGAACTTCGGCTTGTCCGTTTAGAACCTCTTTTCCAATGATTTCTTCCCTTATTCTCAAATTTATCACCACTATATAGTAGGACTGATTAGTATAGACATTATATTTGGTTTTACTACTACTTATATCATTCTTAAAGTTGCCCCTAGAAATTGAAATTACAGTTTATTGGATGATTTAAAAAGAAAAGTTCGTAAAAAAAGTAAAATATTCAGGGAGTTGTTAAACTCCGCTGAAACATTTATCTAAGTGTTCTTTTTCTGGTGGTTTGGTTAACAGGCTGACTATAACAGTTATGATAAACGCTATGGGTAGTGCGATAACTATGGAGTCAACTGTAGGCCATGGTTGTGCAGCTATTAAAACTGCCTGACCAGTGAGTGCCTTACAGATACCCAGTGCTTCTGCTGATTTTTTAAATACAAACACGATCCAGAATATGCTGATGGCTGTACCGATTACCAGTCCAGAGATAACTCCTTCCTTGGTGGCACGCTTCCAGAAACAGGCGAAAAGATACATGGATAGGAAGGCTGCTGCGGTTATAGAGAACCACATGGCTGTTCCCACTGCTATGATGTTCGCTGGTAAGAGGTAACCGAGGATAACGGCTATTACCACGGCCACTGTTATTCCGGCCCGGGCCACCATTACTGATGCTCCTCCCTTCTTTTTTGTGGCTGTCTCGTAAACGTCACGTCCCAGTGCTGTTCCCTGCACGTGGAATAGGGCGCTTAACGTGGACATGGCCGCTGAAAGCAGGGTGATCATGAAGAGATACGCGAACCAGGGAGGCATTGCTGCTGCTATGAATGCGGGGATAATTTTATCGGCATTTCCTCCCACCACCTGGGTTGCTATCTGTCCCATGGTGTTGAAGAAGTAAACATTGGAAAGAGCCCCTACTATGAAGGCGGTACCAGTCATGAGGAAGATGAAAATGCCCCCAATTAATACTGCTCTGTTTAATTCTCTGTTTGATTTCACCATCATGAATCGTACTCCCAGTTGTGGTTGGGAGAGAACACCTATACCCACACCTAAAATCAGGGTACTGACCAGGGTCCACCAGAAGGGACTGCCAAAGGTGGGCATGGATGTCCATCCCGTGAATCCTGTCGCTGTGGCCGTTGCTGTTAAATCAGGCGGAACCACGTTAACCAGGTTGGTCAACGCCTGGTTACCATCTACGAGGCCTCCTGTAATCCAGTATATCGCTACCAGTAAGACGATCATAACTACAAACATTATGGAACCCTGGAGGGCGTCGGTGTACATCACACCACGTATACCACCAAAAATAACGTATAACGCTACAATTACTGCCATACCTATTAAGGCTATATTATAATCAAGATTAAGTGTTGTCTCCACAAAACGAGCCATACCAATTAAAACCACAGCGGCATATAAGGGCATTCCAAAGAATATCACCGCACCACTGAACCATTGGATAAATCTACTGTTGAAACGCTTCGATAAAAATTCAGGGAAAGTTAGTGCACCTAAATTGTGTCCAATCTTCCTGGTTCTTTTACCGAAGAACACGAATGCTATGAATATACCCACCAGTATGTTCAGGAAGGTGAGCCATAGAAGCCCCATACCATATACTCCAGCTGTTCCACCGAAACCTACAATGGCCGATGTACTGATGAAAGTAGCTCCATAACTTAAAGCCATAATAAAGGGATGTGTTGCTCTGCCAGCTACCAGGTAATCATCTGCAGTTTTGGTACGCTTCCAGGCCACATACCCCACGTATACAACAAGTGCTAAATAAATCAGGACTATGACGATTAAAGTTAATAAATCATTAGCCATATAAATCACCTACCCTTCTTCATCCCAGAGGCCTAATTCATCCTCTTCCATCTCCTTTTCCTTTTCATGCCATTCTATTTCCTCTTTGATCTGCTCTTCCTCGTCTTCTCCGCCTTTATTCCAGTTCAATGCTCCGTAAACTACGCATAAAAGCATGACCAGGATGCTCCCTATATAGGCCCCCAGGACCCAGGGATCTTCTATTCCTAAAACCACCTTCATCATCTCCCATACTTTTTTAAAATCTCCCATACTTTTTTTAGTTTATACAAATTGTCACTATTTATAATGAGGAATATAAGTTTTGTTATTTGATTTTTTCACGAAGATCCATTCCACATAATCATACAGGAGAAGTCTAAATTTCAATCCAATAAAAAGCGAAATTATATAAATTTATTACTCCATACATTTATTGAAAACTTTAGAATTTATTTGAAATGAAAGATTTAGGAGCATGGAATATTTACTTCTCTGTTTCTAAGGTGAAGTCCAATGAATATTGGTAAAAAAGGCAAAAATAAACCCATCGAAATCCTTTTAATAGAAGACAACCTGGGAGATAATAAACTCACCACAGAGGTTTTCCAGGAAGCTGCAGTTCCCAATATCATCCACATGGTAACCAATGGAGTGGATGCTATGAACTTCCTGAAACAGGAAGGAGGATTTCAGGACTCTGACCGGCCAAATATTATATTATTAGACCTGAATATCCCTAAAAAGGATGGTCGTGAAATATTAAAGGAGATCAAAGCAGATCCAGAACTCAAATATATACCCATCATCGTGCTTACCAACTCAGAGTCAGAACAGGATATAAAAAACACGTACAAACACTATGCCAATGCATACATAACCAAACCAATAGATATGGACGAATTCGTCAAAGTAATTAAATCCATAGAAGAATACTGGCTCAGGACTGTAGAATTACCCCCATAATGGGGCAATTAAAAGATAATCTGTCTAATTAAATCATAATCTATGAAAATAACCCAATCTTCCGTATATAATCAATTTTAACACCATATAAATCTATTTTAAAGAGTTTACCCATGGCAGCAACATATGATGAAGAGATAATAAAGGATTTAAGGACCATATTCACCCTTATAGAAGCCCGTACAGGACACGACTTCTCCAACTATAAAATAAGTACCATGTACCGCCGGATCACCAAAAGGGCGAATACACACCGGATAGATAATCTCCCGGAGTACATAGAATATCTAAAGAGAAACCCGGAAGAGATGGACCTGTTGTTTCAGGAAGTGCTCATCAACGTGACCAGTTTTTTCCGGGATCCGGAAGCATTTGACATCATCAAAAAGAAAGCATTAACTGAACTGATAGCTGGTAAAGATGAGGGTTCTAACCTCCGAATCTGGGTGCCTGGCTGTTCAAACGGTGAAGAAGTATACTCACTGGCCATAATACTCCAGGAACTCATGGAGTCCATGGAGAAGCAGCTTAAAGTTCAGATATTCGGTACTGATATCGACGGAGCCGCCATCGACCACGCCCGTAAAAGGATTTATCCCGAAAATATCAGGGAAAATGTCAGCCCTGAGCGCCTGGAAAAGTTCTTCACCCCAAAGAAAGGCAAGTATCAGTTGAAAAATCAGATAAGGGAAATGGCAGTCTTCGCGGTCCATGATGTAATAAGTGACCCTCCCTTCGCCAATCTAGACATGATATCCTGCCGGAACCTTTTAATCTATCTTAAACCAGAAGCCCAGAATATACTGTTATCCAACTTTAATTTCGCATTAAACAGGTACGGCATACTATTTTTAGGCCCCTCAGAAAGTAAAGGTGAAACCCTGAGTTCCTTCCAGGTGGTGGATAAAAAATGGAGGATCTTCAAAGCCAGTGAACCAGGCACCCTACCCTTAAACCTTACAGAATCGCCTCTAATGTATGAAAATCAACGGTTATAGACTACGGAAGACTTGTTATAGACTACGGAAGACTTGTTATAGACTACGGAAGACTTGTTATAGATTACGGAAGACTTATTCCAGTTTTTTAAGGCACGCTTCTATGAATACGGGAATATCACTCGGCTGCCTGCTGGTGATAAGGTTCCCGTCTTCCACCACTTCCTGATCCAGGAATTCTGCTCCTGCATTTTTAATATCCTGGACTATTGATTTCCATCCAGTAACCTTCCTTCCCTCGATTAACTGGGCGGTTATCAATAGTTGGGGTCCGTGGCAGATGGCAAACACGGGTTTATCTGTGTGGAAAAAGTTTCGTATAAATTCCACCGCTTCCCGGTGGCCTCGCAGATTATCTGGAGAGTATCCACCCGGGATGAAGATGGCGTCGAAGGAGTTGTAATCACTGTCTCTTATTCTTTCATCTATCTCCACAGTTGCTGTTCCTTTTTTACTCTTTACTGTGCTTAATTTTATCCCTAGGTTGGTTATTTGATGTCCTGCATCCTTAAATGCTTTAACTGGCCTGGTATATTCCACGTCTTCAAAAAAATTATCTATCATCACTCCAATTTTCGCCATGAAAATCACCTACCCTCAGTGCATATGCAATCTGAAATACTCAATTATCTTATTTCATTTTAATTTATCTAACTGCACACTAAAAAATATAATGATCAAAATACAATATAATAATCTAAATGGGAAAATAAGGCATTAGAAGACGCATTCGTGATGGACATGAATGTGAATAGGGTAATGTTTAGGCACTTCGGAAGACGATTCTCCATAATAGCCGGTTTCATAATAGGATTGATTATGATAGGGCTATTCAATTTAATTGGGGAAAACACCCATTTATTTGTAACATCCATGCATAACACCAGCTTCTTCACTCAAACCAGCGGGGTTAAATCCATTGTTTCTCTCTTTATATTCGTTTTACCCCTCCTTATTTCCGGAATGTTAACCACTTTCCTACTCACAGAAGAGAAAAGGAGTTACATATTTGGGGGATTGGCTGGAATCCTAGTGGTATTGGTAACTATGATTTACTGTTACCTCACTGGAGTAATAATATTACCTGCTTCATCCGTGTATGTATCACAGTTTGGACCTGCCGGCATACTTCTGGATTTTATCATCAACGCGGTGCCCATTTCCATGGTTGGTTTCATTTTCGGTTACTTGGGCGGGTTTTTGATTGAAAATGTCTTAAAGTTTTCCAGTTCCACATAATCTTTGTTATCCTTTAGGAGGGTTTTTCTGGATCCACTGCACTATTTCACGAGAAACGTCAGCGTAATGGGCTTATCCTACCTGCTGGTTTCACTCAGCCCGATTATTCTATTACCATTCCTGACCCATAACTTAACCACTGAAAATTTTGGTGTGTGGGTGCAGTTTACAATAACGGTAACCATAGTACCTGCTATAGCAATCCTCGGTCTTCCTTATTCCTTCGTCAGGTACATGTCCACTTCCAAAAGCCGGGAAGAGATACAGGAATCCTTCTATACCATAAGTTTTGTTATAGCCCTGGTAAGTATGGGGCTGAGTCTGCTGTTGTTTCTATTTGCAGAACCCATCTCCAGAGCCCTCTTTAACGATAACCTTCCTGTGGCTTTGATACTTCCAGTGAGCATATTTTTCGCGGCCAATATACTGGTATTTTTTGATTTCTTCCGGACGTTACAGAAAACCAGGCTTTATAACTTTTTTTACCTGTTGCAGGCTTATTTGATGGTGATATTAACCGCGGTGCTGGTGGTAAATGGATTCGGCATCCTGGGGGCAGTTGTTGGGTTCTTAATAAGCCAGTTAATTATTTTCGGCATGATGCTGGGAATAATAATAAAGAATATAGGGTTTATCCTTCCCAGGTTCATCAATTTACGGGAATACTTACATTTCAGTGTTCCCATCGTCCCCACCCACATATCCACCTGGATACTGGATGCCAGTGACCGCTACGTAATCGGGTTTTTAATAAGTCTTACTGCCGTTGGATTTTACTCGGGAGGATATACCGTGGGTAGTCTAATAATGGTGCTCTTATCCCCCTTTTATACCTTGCTTCTGCCCATTTTATCCAAGTATTATCTAGAAAATGATCTGCATAGTATCAAACGTTTCCTAAACCATTCCCTGAAACTTTTCTTGGCGGTGGCTATCCCTTTCACCTTCATCTTAACGTTCCTATCGGAACCTCTGTTACTGCTCCTGTCCACTCCTGAAATAGCTGCCAACAGCTTCTTTTTGGTCCCGGTGGTGGCTGTGGGTGGTATCTTTTATGGATTATTTGGAATCGTGACTCAGATCATAATACTGATTAAGAGGACCAAGTTAACCGGTAATATCTGGATGATCATAATCATACTGAATCTGGTTCTGGATATTCTTCTGGGTTACAGGTTCGGAATATTTGGTGTGGCCTTTACCAGCCTGGTCATGTTCATCATAGCATTTGCTGCAACCAGTCATTTTGCCTTTAAGGTTATTAACTGTAATTTCTACCCTACATTCATCATAAAATCCATATTTTCATCCTCAATCATAGGACTTATCTTATGGTTGGTAAATCCCCATGGGATTTTAGACGTTGTTTTCGCCTTAATTTACTGCCCAATTCTGTATATGATACTGATGTTAGTATTAAGAGGTATAAGAACTTATGAAATCCTCATTTTAGTGAATATATTTAAGGATCTGATTTTCTACGATAAATTAAAGGATTTAGTAAGGAATTAACTGCTGCCCCGTGGACATCATTACCACACCAGAATAACAGTTGATTATTTATGTTCTGAAAACATAACTATAAGGTGAAATAGGCCGAAATAAGATGTATTTTAGAAATTTGAAAATTAACGGGGGAAATAGACAGGTAATAAAACGAAAATTAAGGGAGATTTCAACCAGGATAAAGTAGAAAATAAGTCTAAAGACAATTTAAACTCATAACAATCAATATCAAAGTTGAAAACCAATTATGAGGAGGTGATATAGTGGCAGTTACCGCTGCAGATGTAGAACGCGCCATTCGAGGCATAGATTTTCCAGCAGACAGGAATGATTTAATACAACAGGCCCAGAACAACAAAGCCGATTCTAACGTCATCGACATCTTAAAAAACCTTCCAGGAAACCAATTCAATTCACCTATAGATGTGAGTAAAGCCTTCGGTAAAGAAAGGAGAATGCACAGAGGATAAAAACTCACATACCTTTTTATTTTAATCCAACTATATCCATCCATCTAATCATTTTTCCATATTTTACCTTATATTTAACGGTAATTTTTTTTAAAGGGTATGGGAAAATAATTCTTAAGATTGATAAATGTTATTATTTTATAGATGAAAACTAAATATTTACAGTGTTTAAAAAAAGCTTAATTAGAGGTGAATATATGGCCGCTGTTTTAGAACCAATAACCTTCACCCATAGTATAGATGGTGATATGAAGGATTTAATAATACCTAAAGAATTTATAAGAGACATAGAAAAGTATGGTAAACATTTAATGATCTACATACGGGTTACCGGACCAGACACCTGGAAAATCTCTGAATTTTTCGAGGATAGGGAAGGTAAAATCTTCACCATCGATACCACGGAAAATCAGGGGGAGAAGATCTCCCATGACTTCCTTTTAACCTCGGTTTATATCGATGACGGACCACCCCTCTCCGTGGATATAGATATAGAACCCCCCATGATCCGGGCAATTCTTGATTTTGCTGAAAAATAATTTATTTCTTTCTTTTAAATAATCTAAGTCCTTTTCTTGGGAAGGAATATACTGGTTATAAATCCTAAAAACAGTATCAGCGCCAATACATTAAAGGCCATTTTCATTGAAGAACTAATCGTTAAATCTATTATTTGAGTTGCTTGCGGCACCAGTTCAGGAGCAATATTGGGTGTACCGGTTTGCATCTTTTCCACGTAGTTGAAAAGACCATCCTGTATTTGCTGTTTGGTCATATTACCAGCCAGACCTGACTCTTCTATACCCGAAGTAAGGCCTCCAAATATCCCTACTAATAATAAAACACCTATTAAAGCAGTTCCTATAGAATATCCTAAATTTTTAAAGGAATTGTATAATCCTGAAGCATCGGTTTCCTGGTCTTCACGAGCAGCAGACATGGTGAGATTGGTTAACTGTGATAGTAAAAAGCCTATACCCACACCAAATACAATTGTACTTGGGATTATATCCATCATTTGAGTATTCACATTGAATACCCCCCCTAATATATAGGAACCTACAGCAGAGATAACAAAGCCAATCATCAGTATATATTTGGCTTCTATATGAGAGGCCAATCTCGCTCCAAGTATAGAGAATATAAGAATAACTACAGAAGCAGGTAAAAGTGTTAAACCTGTGTCAAATGCGTTCAATTTAGTTACCTGTTGAAGAAATACTGGTATGATGAAAAGGAAACCAGCCAGGGGGATTTGTTGAATAATTGAATTGATGTTACCCAGACCAAATAATCTATTTTTCAGGAGAGATATATCAGTTAAAGGCTCTAAACCTCTGTTGATTCTTCTTCTCTGCCATAATAGGAAGACTATAAACAGGATTGAACCCAGAGATATCAAAATCACCACATATCCCCAGAATTCTGGCCGGGTAAGAAATAGGATACCTAAAACAATTAAAACTAAAGAAACAATGGAAAGAACCGCACCAAAAACATCTAAGTCTTTCCACTTTAAGGTTGGTTTACTTTCGGTTAAATAGTGTCTGAATATGAGTATTAAAGCTACAAAAACGAGTTCTGACCCAAATACCAGTCGCCAGGTTAAATAGGTGGTGAATATACCCCCTACTATGGGTCCAATAGCAGCTCCCATTGCTGCAATGCCTCCCCATATTCCGAAAGCAGTGATTTTATCTTTACCTTCATAACTGGATCCTACCAGGGTGGTGGTCGCCGGGAACATCATGGCCGCGCCGATTCCCTCTAAAACAGCCCATCCAAGGAGAAGCATACCTGCATTCAGACTCAAAGTAGCTATAGTTGTTCCGGAACCATAAATGAGTAATCCCAATAGAAATGTTCTTTTTCTACCTAAAATATCCTGTAGCTTACTACCCAGCAGCATAAATGAAGCTATGATCAATGCATATAAGGCGATTATTGCTTGAATTATAGACAAAGTGGTGTTTAACTCCACTACCAAAGTGGTTATTGCCACGTTCATAGCAGATGAATCTAAGACAATAATGAAAATTGCCATACAGGCTACTAACACAGTGCCCCATTTATATTGACTACCAGCCATTTGTAGAACTCCTATATTTATCTAAATAGATATTAATTTAAATTCTATTAACATTTTCCATTAGAAATCAATAAACATTGAAGTTAAGAAGGGAGGCCTACTTATCCATCATCGATTGTCCTTCGTTTCTTATCGATACAAGGCGGGGATGGTCCTATTATTACCCATATCCTTTATTTATCTAAATTAAATAAACTAAAGTATATTCATTAGAATTAACATATCTAATCATAAGGGTTTGTTTGAAAAATTAGTAGGAGGGAATATTATGGCAGGAAGTAACGTTTTAACAGGTATTTTAGCAATAATCCTCGGTATATTAATTATAGCGTTCCCATTGTTTAGTGTTTTTACCCTGAGTGTCCTGACTGGATTTGGACTAATACTAATTGGTATCTGGTTATTTACAATGAGCTTTGAAACATGGAGCGGTAATAAAGGATTGAGTATATTAGCTTTGATACTGGGAATACTAGGTATAATCGTAGGAATTGGACTGTTCGGAAGTATACTAGCATTCAGCATATTAGCTGGTATGGTAATTTACATTGGCGGATTTTTCCTAATAATAGCAGGCATAGTAGCTTTAATTTCAGGAAAAGGTGCTGGTAGATGGAGTGGGCTTTTAGGTATAATACTAGGTATATTATACTTAATAGTAGGGATATATGCCTTAAATCCATTGTACCTGGCAGGGTTAATTGGAATCTTCCTCATACTTAGTGGGATATTCCAAATTTTCTTACCAACCCCAGAAGAATAAATTTTTTCTATCAAACAAACCCTTATATTTTCAAAAGAATTTATTATGATATAAGTTGAAATTCATTGATATTTAAAGGATTACAGGTGAGATCAGATGCTGGTATTAACATCACCAACTATTCAGGGAAAAGAAATAACCAAATACTACGGTTTAGTAGCAGGAGACGCCCTACTAGGTGCCAATCTATATAAAGACTTGTTTTCAGGTGTGAGAGACGTGGTAGGGGGAAGAACCTCTAAATACGAGGAGGAACTGACCGCTGCCCGTAACCTGGCCATGGAAAGTATGATTGAAGAGGCGGGAAAATTAGGTGCCAATGCAATAATAGGCACCCGGATAGCCTACAATAACCTGGGAGGCACCATGGGAAACACCATAATGGTCACCGTGGTGGGAACAGCAGTTTCATACCAAGAATAAATTCAGATCTAAAGATGTGAGAATTTGATGTCATCCCTCAACAATAACTCATGGTATGTAAAACGCTGGGCACTGATAGCCATATTAATCGGGACAGTGGCAGGTTTAGGATCTGCAGTTCTCTGCGTAGTCTGGAATCTGGTTATATTCGGTTTCAACATCATGTACATTATTTCTCCCTTGATAGCCGGGTTCGCTGAAACCTTCATGGCCCGCAGAAAATATGGTAAAAGTACCGGTGCCATCAGCGCCCTCATTACATTTATTCTGATCAACGCCTATGGATGGTTAGCTCCTGGTTGGTTTCACCCAAAAGAACCCGTTTCACTGAGTATCATCACCATCATAGCCATTGGACTCATGATCCAGGCAGCCTTCCCCATCCTGATTAATTACATCCTCTTCGTGGTGGTGGTGGGAATATTCATCCGAATGATAGCTTTACCCGCTAAAGTATTAGGAAGAGCTCAAAAAGTCGAAGGTGGAATGGCCATATCACAATCAGATAAAATTTCCGTCCCTGGATTAGAGGAGCCCCTGGTATCTGTCCCTGATCCAGATGGGAAGAAGATAAAAAGATATGTGGGCCTGGTTACTGGAGAAGCTGTTGCCAAGGAAAAAGAAATAAAAGGCAGGTTCAACAAGATCTTGAAGATGATCCAGCCCAGAAAACTGGACGACCTCCACTTAATCGACGCCCGGGAAACGGCAGTCTCCCGGATGCTGGAAAACGCCCGAAACCTCGGCGCGGATAGTGTAGTTGAAATATTAATCGACCATGTTTCCATAGGCGGATTGCAAGGATTCGCCACCATAGTAACCGCCACCGGGACAGCGGTGGTTTATAAGTAAAAAAGTCATTTCTATAATATTCATTCTCTTCATCCTCATCTAAAAATATAATCATCCCCTTCTTGTACAGAGAACGAACCTGTAATCGATTTCCCGAAAAAATCAGCCAGAACCCGAAGGTAGCTGATTTCCTAGTAAAGTTTTAACTACACCTCTTCAGATCCCTTACGTGATAATTTTTTCATCCACTATTCCATGCATTCTTTTTTTACTATATCATTAAATGGATAATTTACCCCAAACGGCTTTAATAGAAAATTGTTTCCATACCAGTGGCGAAGTACTACTTGATGAGTATCTATGATATAGCCGTGATTGGTGCCGGGCCGGCCGGATGCATGGCGGCAATCCAGGGGGCACAGCAGGGTAAAAAGGTGGTATTACTGGAGAGAAATAACAGGATAGGCCGTAAACTTCTTATAACTGGTAACGGCCGTTGTAACTTCACCAATACGGCTTCCCTGGAGGTTTTCCTGGAAAAGTTTGGTAAAAACGGCTCTTTCTACCGTGATGTTTTCAGTGAATTTTCAAACCACCATTTGATGAACTTCTTCCAGGATAATGGCCTGGACTTTATAGAAGAGGAAGGTGGACGGGTATTTCCCAGTACAGAAAAAGCCAAATCAGTAGTTGATATATTAAATAATGTTTTAGATGAGTATAAGGTGGAATTAATCTACAATTACCGCCTGGAGCACCTTCAAAAGCATTCTAAGGTATTCAAGCTTATCTCCACTGGAAACCAGTTAATTACCGCATACAACGTCGTCCTGGCCACCGGGGGTGTGACCTATAAAGGGACCGGGTCTTCTGGAGATGGTTTAAATATCGCAGAAGCACTAGGACACAGTATTACTGGGATTAAACCGGGAGGAGTTCCATTAACTGTTAGGGAAGAATGGATCCCTGATTTGAAAGGGATAACCCTGGAGGATGTTGGTTTATCTTTACGAAGTGGGGGAAAGATTATACCGTTGCCCCGGGGAAATCTTCTCTTTACACATTTCGGTGTCTCCGGACCGGTTATCCTGGATATGAGCCATGAAATCGTGGAAATTATGGACAAATATGGTGATGTGAAGCTCTACATAGACTTCAAACCGGATGTTACAGATCAGGATTTAGAATTCCGGTTCATCGAGGATTTCCAGAAGTACAGTAAAAGGAGTTTGAAAAATTACCTGAAATATTACCTTCCCCAGAATATGGTGGGGCCTGTTTTAAAGGCTTTTTCCCTGGATCCAGATAAAAAATTGAATCAGATCACCAGAGCAGAAAGGATACAGTTACAGAGGATGGTGATAGCCCTACCTGTAACTATCAATGGCCATCTACCCCTAGATAAGGCCATGGTTACCTGTGGCGGAGTGTCAAAGAAAGAGATAAACCCCAGAACTATGGAATCTAAACTGGTACCAGGTTTATACTTCGCCGGGGAGATCATAGACGGATGTGGCCGCAGGGGAGGTTTTAACCTGCAGCAGGCCTTTTCAACTGGTTATGTTGCTGGAGACAGTGCCTCGGCATTAAAAAGTTAATATATAATGTTTATTTTACGAAGGTATCGTTTTGAATGTCTTCCAGTGCCTGCTGTATCTCCTCATTGGTGTTCATAACGAAGGGCCCGTACCGGGCTATGGGTTCGTTTAATGGTTTTCCTGACATTAAAAGCAACCTGGCCGGATTTTGATCGGTTTTTACCCTTACCAGATCTCCATCACCAAATACTACCAGACGTGTTGCCTGGACAGTGGTTCTTTTTTCCAGAGAGTTTGGTTGGGAGTCTCCAAATATTGCTTCACCTTCAAACAGGTAGGCGAAGGCGGTGTGGCCACGGGTGATTGGTTGTTCAAGTGATGCTCCTGCCGGGAGGGAAACATCTAGATATTCGGGATCGGCATATACCTCAGTGATTGCCCCTTTAACACCTTCAAACTCACCAGCTACGACTCTGACTACCAACCCATCGTCATGTCTGACTTCTGGAATTTTTGAAGATTTAATTTCCTGGTAACGGGGCTCTGTCATCTTCAATTTGGCTGGTAGATTTACCCAGAGCTGAAATCCTTCCATCATTCCTTCTTCAGGTTCTTTGGGCATTTCCTCGTGGATGATTCCACTGCCAGAGGTCATCCACTGGCAATCACCCCTGCCTATGGTTCCGGCGTTGCCCATGCTGTCCTTGTGTTCGACGAATCCATCTAACATGTAGGTCACGGTTTCGATGCCCCGGTGGGGATGCATGGGGAAACCTGCCAGGTAGTCCTGTGGGTTTCTGGATCCGAAGTGATCGAAAAGTAGGAATGGATCGAGATAGTCCAGTCTCTGGGTGGCTATGCTCCTGCGCAGTAGAACACCAGCACCCTCCATCACATAGATAGGTTCAATAATATCAGTTACTTCCCTTACTGTTGCCATATAAATAACCCCCTGTTAAATTTACTTACTAGATGAAGTTTACTCGCATTTGGAAATATTCCCCTTATAACACTCAACTGGTATATTATTATATGGTTTGCTCTTTATCTAATTTTTCAAACCCTTTTTCTAATTTATGGGGAAGTTAGGGGTTATAAGAGTTTCAGGACTTACCCTAAATAATCAATGGTGTTTGTGACTTATCCCAAGTAATCAACAGGCATTAGGACCCTATCCCAGATAATCAACCGGTTCTCGGTCTTATCCTAGATAATCAGCTGGTAATCCTTGTTCCAGGCATTTTTCCAGGATATTTTTAATCTTCTTCTGGTGTGGAGGCCAGGCCATGTATAAGAAGCCCTTCAACTTTAGTAGGGGTGATGGTTCCTGTGGTTTTAAGAGTTTCCTCATCTCCGGCGTATCTGGCATCCCTGCCAGGTGGAGGACGTTGGGGTGTGAGTCGGCGTAGTAGACTGACTCTGCAAATCCCTTGCCCATGAATTTACCATCTGGATCTCGGATATTCACTCCACCCTCAGAGTACTGGGATCCACCGGCGTTGTAGCCGGTCTGACCTGTCTCCACGATAGGTGTCAATGTAAAGTGCCGGATATCTTCAGGAACCATATCCTCGAACCTGAACTTCCAGTGGTCCGGGTACCAGGTGTTGGTTATGAGGTAAAGTTCAGGGTTGGATGACTTCACACTCTTAACCCATTTATCGATGGTTAAAATACCTTTCATATCGGTTACCTTGTTTTCCGGGTCGATGTACTGTCCCTTCACCGCTACTTCCATGGGTCCTGGTGGTTCCTCCTCTGTCCGCTCGTAGAAGTCCAGGTTTTTATCGGTGTGGGGTGCGTACATGGTCATCTCCCTTTCACCACTGAACTGGGCCATGAACCAGTCCCATCCCCTGGACTGGGATGGTTTGCTCAGGGTGCCTGCTGCCCGGACCACCTCACACCGGCTGTTGCCCATGGGCTCCAGGGCGTTGCCCCACTGGTGGTCGAACCAGAACTGGCCCTGGTTAAGCATGATCTCCTCACCGTCAAGTATTAAAAGACTGCCCGGCTCCAGGGACAGGTTGGTGGCAGAGTAGTAGAGGGTACCTATACTACAACAGCAGGGGAGGCATCCCTTATTCCCTTGAAGAAGGAATTCCTTGTTGGATGTTAAATTCAGGTCCACCTCCATCTCCACATCCTCTTCACCGCCCTGGTTAACTCCCCAGGCCTGCACCCTGAGTGGGAATAGTTCGTCCTCCTTTTCTGAGACCATCCTGTTATTTCCCGCCTCGTAATGGAAGGGTTCAAGGGAGCATTTTAAAAGCCCCGTGGTCCCGGCTATGGCGAATGGCCTGGTCTGCAGGTGTTCTTCCCCTGCACGGGCTACCGCCAGTTGCATCTCAAATATCTGGTTATCCCAGTCAGACAGGCCAAAGCTTTGGGCTATCCATGGGGGTAAGAGCGAGTAACGGTAGAATGATACCAGTATCCCATATTCCCGTCTTCTGGTGTCGCGGCAGTTTCCCACTATGAAGTGCCAGCCCACCTGAAAACCTAGTTGAGGGGCGAAATCCCGTGGAAACTCAATATTAGATTCATCCGGGATGTCCTGGTAGCCACGGCTGCTGTCCATTCCCAGGAGCTGGTTCATTGCATAGGCCTGCATTGGTGTGAGCGAATCACAGTACTCCAGGAGCATCTTGTACCTCTTCTTATAGCTGGGGGTGTATGAATCAGGGTTACCCAGTAATTCCTGGATACGGAACTGCATCCTCTCCCCAAAGGCTTCTGGACTGTTTTTATTACTTAATAAGCGTTTTTTTACACCCGCAGGTATTTTTCTGGCTTTGAATTCCTTCATCCATAATGCGAGTGCAATGTTTTCCTTGGTTAACTCATCTATATCATCTAATTTGGCTTTTGCCATAATAATCATCTTCCCCTTATCCTAGTTTTTATGTATCCGCCTATCCATCCGCAGACAGCACCATTGATTACTCCTAATATGGTGTAAAGTATTAAAAGGAGAAATGAACCGGTAAACAGGCTTCCCAAAAAGAAGGAGATGGCACCAGTAATCACCGCATTTTTGGTTCCAATTACCATGTCATCAAAAAGGTAACCAACACCCACCAGCAGTATGAATGTTAATAGGTAAAAAATACCCTGTGTAAATGCCAGTATCACCGTTATTGCTGCCGCTACAGGGATTACCAGAACCCATCGAATGTTACGGAAGTTAAGCTCACGCATTACAGAATTTACAAAATCAGGCCCCATACCATATTGCGTACCATAAGGCGTTCCATGGGGAGTTCTATGAACTCTGTCCCGATTTCTGATGTTATACAATAAGCTACCGAAGTGTTTTTGGAAAAACTGGTTTAACCGGTTTTTTATATCCCCTGGGATGGAGGACAGGCTCCGTGTCTTGTCTTTCAGTACCTCTTTTTTGGTAGGTTTTTTCTTTATGTACACGGGCCTCCAGCTAGGATCAACTATGTCTAAATTTTCCACATACCTCACTTTACCACCGCAACCACACTCATTAACGAAATCCTTTGGAGATTCGCCCGGCTTCATTTCGTAGTAACTCTTGCATTTTCCACAGATTAAATAACCCACATATAACACCTTGTTTTTAAAGATTACAATTCATTTTATTTTCTTTTTCATTATATTCTCAAATCTAGTTTTGCTTATTGGATGGTAGCTTATAATGTCACCATCATAGATG
This sequence comes from Methanobacterium sp. PtaU1.Bin097, assembly GCA_002067325.1. GTDB lineage: Archaea > Methanobacteriota > Methanobacteria > Methanobacteriales > Methanobacteriaceae > Methanobacterium_A. The sequence continues at coordinate 1,810 of MVQY01000079.1, read as the reverse complement.
ATACAGAATGATCCGAAGGCACAGGGAGTGTTTTGAACAGCTCTGGCATTTTCTAAATCTATTAAATTGGTTTTCAGTTTAAAATTATTTTCAGCAGATTCGATGATGGCGTTAACATTTTTCTCGGTGTATGGGCACTGGACTGAACGGAGGACGGTCAACCCCTCACTGTAGTCACTTAAGGATTCAGCCATGTTTTCCTTGAACTTAGGGTTTCTTGCTTCACCATTGAACTTCTTGACCAGTAAATTGAAATCTGGTTTGGCACTGTCAACAATCTCGAAACCTTTACTGAGGAATATGTCGTTACCTACCATGAAGGGGCCTTTTCTTGTAACCACGGCCACTCCCAGCATTTCCTTATCTTTTGCTTCCTCAATACATTCATCGAGCATGGATGATGCCAGACCTTTACCTTTAAATTCTTTCCTGAATCCAACGAAGATACAATGGATGAACATGTACCCGTCAGCCTCAACAGGGCGGTGAGCATATTCTCCAGGGATGTACTCCAGCATCCCCTGATAACCGCCCTTTTTAGAGACTGCTGCCTTAATCCTCAATCCTTTAGGGTAATACTCTTTGAACCAGTCAATCTTTCTCTTTAACTCTACGTGTTTTTTCACATCTTTATATCCGCAAACACCGTAGTCTGCTATGTTATCTGGATTCAAGTCTATGATTTCTATGTCGGCCATGAACTAACATCCCCCACATCATTTAAATTCTATTAAATTATATAAATCATCTAACTCTTTAAATGTTTGTTTAAAGATTCTACAGGAGAATCAATCATGGTTACAAAAAAAGCATACACAACTGATTCAGTTACTTCTCAAGACAGTACCAAGATCGGTTACAGAAAAATGGGCACTGATCCGGGTATTATTCTACCGCACAGGGGTATAAATGCATCCTAGAACCCATGGCAAAGGAATTGAAACGATTTTTTCAAGGATAAAAAAAATTAAAAAAAAGGAGTTTAGTAGCCTAAACTCAATATATCCGCCGGGGCATGTCCCGGTTCTATCAGGACTTTGGTTGGTCCAAATCCCACATCACCGACATGTTGTGAGTTATATTTTTTGTAATTCCACATCTCCCATCCATTACCCACATTAATTTCAACCCAGGTATGTCTAGATTTTCTACCGTGTCCATCACGTACACCATTTTCGTATCCCATGATCCGGACTGGTATCCCTTCGGCGCTTAATTTATCATAGAGCCAGCAGGCATCTGCCCAACAATCGCCATAGCCGTAATATTCTATTACACGGGCATCGTCAAGACCATAAAGGGTAACTTTTTGGACATCTGGGAATTGAGCTTCCTGATATCCGATCCTATCTAAAATGGGTTGTACATCTATCTTTTTTGTAGCCATAGGTACGGAGCCTCTCAGTACTGAGAGAGAGCCGTAAGTTTCCCTCTGCTTTGAAATGTATTCGCTGGAATTCCAGGTTTCCCATCCATCACCAAAGTTTACTTCAACGGAGGTGTTTTTATTACCATCTCCAATTGCACTATCACCCCGTATCCTTACCTGTCCGGTTGATTCATTATTTAGCCAGGTAAAATTGGTATCATTGTATTCTGAACTGGTATCATTGTATTCTGAACTAGCTGATACATTAGAATTTTCTGTAACCAAATTTTTACTGTTATCTGCGGGTGTGGTTGTAGCTGAATCTGTTGCAAATGCCAGTATCATTATAAGTGATACAGCAAATAATGAGAGCACTGATAGGGCTCTTTTCCTGTTAATCATTTTATACCGCCTCAATATACTAATTATCTAAAATAAATC
>MVQY01000078.1 GCA_002067325.1 Methanobacterium sp. PtaU1.Bin097 | reverse complement strand
GAAGTCAGGTGTGTCTGTGGTGTAACTGCAGGTCCCCTCGAAGTCAGCAACTGTATCCTCTTTTCCTATTAAATATGCAGCTCCTCCTGCAGATGCCGTATATTCTAAGGCATCACTAGGGGCACCCTGTGCTGTATCTGCCCCTACGGCAAGTCCATATTCTACCTGGCCAGAATCAACCAAGCCCATGCAGATCTGCATACCCGCGGTTCCTGCTTTACAGGCAAACTCCAGGTCTGCCGCGGTGAGGTTGGGTGTGGCCTCCACTGCATCGGCTACGATGGTGGCCGTTGGTTTAACTGCATAGGGGTGGGATTCTGATCCCACGTAGATGGCACCGATTTTCTGGGGGTCGATGGCAGCCCTTTTAAGCGCGTTTCTTGCGGCTTCGACTGATATTGTTGCTGTATCTTCATCTGGACCGGGTACAGATTTTTCCTGTACAACCAGTCCCCTGGAAATAGCTTTAGGGTTATCTCCCCATACTTTGGCTATCTCTTCAACTTTTATCCTATATGAAGGAATATAAATTCCATATCCTACTATTCCTGCCATTAAATCACTACTCTTTAGAATTAATTCTTGATTAATCTTTTATACCTTTGTTTAATTCGGATTGAATAATTTTGGGATGTTATTTTTAAAATCTTTAAATCCAGAAGAAAATATTAAATGTATTTTACTGCCTCCATCCTTATAAATATTATGGGAAATTTCCTAACAATTTAATGTTTAAAACTTATCTAATCTGCAAATGAGGAATATAAATGGATGATAAAGGGAAATTAAGGGAAGAAATCTGGAATCTCCTGGGGGAGAAGGGATTTACCCACCGGAAAACTGATTATGGTAGAATCCCCAATTTCAAAGGGGCACTCAAGGCTGCTAATATGCTCAGGGACACTCCAGAATGGAAGGATTCCAGGGTGGTGTTCTCCAGTCCGGATCAGGCCCAGAGAAAGGTACGCGAATACGCCCTCCGGGATGGTAAAGCGCTGATCATGGCATCCCCTAAACTAAAGCATGGATATCTATACATCGGCCCGGGTGATGCTTCTGGCCGGGGAAGTAAGGCTTACACCATTAAAGGCGCCTTCCAGTTTGGTAGAACGTTGGTTGATTTTCCCATGGTAGACCTGGTGGTGGAAGGTTCCGTGGCAGTCGATCTTACTGGTGGGAGACTGGGAAAGGGCGGAGGATACGCAGACCAGGAGATAGAACACCTTTTAGGTGAAAAGGCTATTACCGGAAAAACACCAATAGTAACCACGGTCCATGAAGCTCAGATCGTAGAGAAAGTACCTCTAGAACCCCATGACCGAAAAATAAATATGATAATCACCCCGGAAAGGGTGATAAGAATTGTTCGCGCCTAGAAGGATACAACAACCGCATCTAGAAGTATTCGAGTAAATCACTTAGGTCCAGATCCTGCACATCTTCCAGGTTTTCCAATCCATATTTACGAAACAGGACTTCTGTATCCTGTTCTTCCAGGATATCGATGAAAGATATTTCTTCATCCCTTTTGGTCCCTTTAAGTTCTTCAACTTCCATGATACATGTTTTAAGAAAGTCAACAGAATCATCCATATCGACAAGCTCTTCTATTAACTTGTTTTTATATTTATATGGCCTTACAAGGTTAGAGTCTTCAAAAAAGAATTTCTCGTATAACTTCTCCTGTGAAACAAATTTGTAGAGGAGTATGAGCTTTTCCTGTAACTCCTGTAGGTTTTTTTCTTCTATTTCCATGGTAATCTACTGTATTGTCCAGGTGTTTTTTGAATTTAATCCAGATATCCTTTTGAATTTTAGTCTAGATGTCTTTTGAAATTAGTCCAAGTATTTTTTGAAGTTGTAGAGCATCACCAGCAGGTTGTAGCCTTTCTTGGTGATCATGTAGTCTCCTCGTTCATGTCTCTGGATGATGAGACTGTTTTCCATTAGTTTCTGGATGTGGAAGAGCAGGTTCCCTCCGCGGAGTCCGGTTAGCTCGGATAGGGCGGTGAAGGTCTTGGTTTCTGAGGCCATGGATTTCAGGATTTGTAACCTTTGTTTATTAGAAATGGGTTCTAAGACAGTTTTAACCATGGTTTCCTCGGGTATGGATGCTATTTCCATTTTATCTTCCGGGTTGTCGTCGCTATAGATCTCCATGGAGCCAATCAGGTTCAGTTGCTTATCGAAAAGTGATCTTACCTCGGAAAAACAGGCTTCACATTTGTCGTAGGGGGCTGTTTCCTTTATATCGTTTAATTCCTGCTTCTTTTTTTCTATGGCTTCTTTGGTTACGTTTGTCTCATTTATTAGCTCGGCGTTATCTTCTAAGAATTTGCTAAACCTGGATTTGCAGGTTTCCCGCATATTACAGGGGTCCACCATGTTTCTCTCCAGGGTTCCCTGGATATCTTCGGTGATGTAGGTGGTGATGGAATCTATGATATCCTCTTTCATGTTGTTTAACATGATATTTAGGTAATCCTGGTTTGATTTTTCGATTAATCGTTTGATATCCTGGTGGATGGCTTCGAGTTTTGCTCTGGTGTCATAGATCTCTCTTGTATCCAGCTTGTTTACATTTTCCATAGTATTCTGTTATATGTTTAAGTGTTATTAAAGGTTTCTTTCTTAACTCTAAAAGTTACATGAGTGTATTAAACTATAACTTGTACATTCTAGTGACGGTTTAATATATATTTCTATTCAACACATGTAATAATTGTAAAAAAACCTTTAGGAGATGAATAAAGATGGGAGTAAAAGAAGAAATACACGCACAGATCGTCGGAGCACTGGCCGGGGCAACTTTCCCAATTGAAACACCAGAAAAACTATTAGCATCCTTCCCAGACGGAGCAGAAACCACCTGCCAAGCTGGAGATGTTAAGTTAAAAGCTGGAGACGCTGGTCAGGTCCTAAAAGCGGATGATTTCCCCTTTAAATCAGCTAAAGAAGTAGCAGACGTAATTGTAGAAAGAGCAGGGTTATAGAGTAACCCTCCCTTACATCTTTTTTAAAAAAGTAAATTAAACTGTATTAAAACAATTGAAAGTGGCTTTAAATCAACTCATCAAGACTTTGCTTTTTCTGGTAGGCCAGTCCCTGGAATACCGCAGCCACTTCACCCTCCTCATTAAAAATATCGATGGTATAGGTGGAAAGCTTGGGGTTCCTTGATATTTCCCGGGCAACAGCCGTGATTTTTCCCCTAGTTATAGCGACCATATAAGTTATACTGGGCTCTGTCAAAAACTTGGGGTTTGAGTGTCGAAAACGTTTTTCTGGTTTAGGATTTCTTTTCTGATGTTTATTCGCGACATTGCGCCTTTTTTAATCTTCATTATCCTTTTAATGCTTTTCGGGAATGTTATTTGGAATTTATTTTCCAATTTATTTGAGGTTCGTTCGATATTTTTATCTAGCAGGTATGCGAAGAACGTTTTAAAGTAAGGCATTAATAAATCCATGGTAATTGATTGAATAACCTTTGAATAATCGCTTATTTGATTTATTATTTCGTTCATATTGTTTCTAGCTTTTTTAAACGATTTATTGTCGAATAAGCTGAATAACTCTAGTTTTTCTTGCCGTATTTTGTCTATCTCATCATCAGATAGTTCGTTATCTCGTATATATTCTTTAATTTTCTTGTTTATATTTTTAAATACATGGAATAAGCACCATTGGTGTTTAAACCCTAATTTTTCGATGATTGGTTTGTATTTATCGTCCAAATCACTTGTTACTGCTATTTTGTTTTTATTTCTGGTGGATTCCTCTAAAAACTCTTGTATATTCGTGCAATTCTCTTCAGAGTATATTTCATCAGCTACGATAATATTCTGTTTACTGTCGAATAAAGTGAATCGGTAATTCCAAACGCTGTTAAGTTTAATCCACTCCACGTCAAAGATGTAATATCCAGAATAACGATTTGTTGTTTCTTTTTTCGGGATTTCATATCCAAGTATCCAGTTTTCAATTGTTTGTCTCGAAATACTGATTCCAGTGTCTTTTTTAATTTTATAGGCAATTTTACGGATTGATCCGAAGAATAAACCAGCTAATTCAATGCATTTTTCTTTAAATTCATGTGTAAAGTTACTATTATTGTCTACAACGTCTGAAATATCTGTTTTAAACTTCTTACCACATTTTTTACACTTATAACTTTGAATTTCAGTGTTAACAACTCCTTCATGATAAAAATAAAGTATTCTTTCTTTAACTCCATTTTTAATCACAGATTTACTGAGACACTCCGGACAAAAAGGAATCAACATCTCAATATGAAAAATATCCCTTTTATACCATGTATTCAATGATTTAAATACATTATCATCTCTTTCAACCGATTTTAAATGATTTTCCTCATATTTTGATAAACCTTCACAAAAATAGGAAAGTTTATAACCCTGATCAAACAAACCATCAACTGGAGCAAGTATTTTTTGGCTAAACATACTAAATACTTTGCTCCACTTATTATAAAAGCTTTTAGGTTTGTATTTCAGAAAA
>MVQY01000077.1 GCA_002067325.1 Methanobacterium sp. PtaU1.Bin097 | reverse complement strand
GGTCTGCCTCTTCTTTAAGGTCAGCCACTTCCCTGGTTAAGTTATCGATGTAAGGGGTTAACACGCTGGGTTCCACCTTTTCCTGTCCCTGGTTTAAGCTGTTAGTTAGGACCTTGTTCAGGTAGATCTTGTATTCTATTAACTGGATCATCTTCTCTAATAACCGGATTTCATTATCCAGATATTCATGGTAAACCCCACTGGCATAGGTTAACGCCTGATTATCACTGGCCAGCGCCCTCCGGGCATCATCTATACTTTTCTGGTACATGGTGATGGCGCCAGAGTAATCCCCTCTATTTTCCAAGTCCACGGCCTGGTCGAAATAGGTGGTGGCATTATCTTTAAGCTCCTGGGATGTCTTTATGGATTCCTGTGTTTTTAGAGCATTGTATTGGGTGTAGGCGAAATATCCTATTACCACGGCAGCTATAAGGATGATGATCAGGATAATATAACTCTTTTTCATTCAGTAAATCTCCGATAAGTACTGGTTAGGATTTCCTGTATTCATGACTGAAACCCTTATCATACAGTTTGGATGGTGTGACCTCTCCGGGATCCAGCACCTTCCCTACCACTATTATAGCGGTCTTGGTGAGCCCGGCACTTTTAACCTTACCTGCTATATCCTCCAGGGTCCCCCTTACTATTTCTTCATCCTCCCAGGATGCCTTTTTAACCACGGCTACCGGTGTATCAGCGGGGTAATGGGTTTTAAGTCCCTCTGCTACCTCTTCGATCATCTGCACGCCCAGGAAGATGCACATGGTGGCCTGGTGCTCGGCCAGGCACTTGATTGCTTCCTTATCTGGTTTGGGTGTTCTGCCCTCTGGGCGGGTTATTATAACCGTTTGTGAAACCTCCGGGAGGGTTAGTTCACTTTTCAGTGCAGCGGAAACTGCAAAGAGGCTGCTTACACCCGGTATTATCTTGTAGTTAATGTTTTTCTCCCTGAGCTTTTCTATCTGCTCCCCGATTGCCCCGTAGATGGAGGGGTCTCCGGTGTGCACCCTGGCAACCAAATGGCCTTTACTGGTTTCTTTTTCCATTATATCTATTATTTCATCCAGGTTCAATGTGGCGCTGTTGTAAATTTGAGCATCTGGTTTGGCTTCATTTAAAACTTCTTTATTTACCAGTGAACCGGTGTAGATTATTGTATCTGCCTTTTTTATTATTTTATAAGCCTTTAAGGTGAGAAGTTCCGGGTCTCCCGGGCCCCCTCCGATAAATACCACTTTTCCTTTCATATGGATTGTATTGGGTGGAGGGTGTATTTATCTTTGATTAATATTTTGAGAGATTTTGGTGGCCAACGATCTGCTTTTTTAATAAGAATTTTTTTTGGATTTTTAAATTGGGTCTACCAAATATTTTGTTTATTGATAAAACAGAAAGGTTTATTTTTCATGTTTCATTTTTTGAAAAAATTTTTAAAATCAGCGTAATCCATAAAAAACTACCATTTTTACTTCGTTAAATCATATATAAAGTGTTAAAACCCCATATTTTTCTATCTATAAAACAAACATTTATTAAGGTCTTGATCTCAAATATTCCACTATATCCAGAAGCAATCCTATTACAGGACTTTGGATAATTGAGGTGGTAAAATAGATAAAAAACTACTCCTGGTAGTGATGCTATTCTTGGCTATATCACTGCCCATAACTGTAGATATTGTTTCAGCTGCAACTAACACCAGCACCACCACTAAAGTAACAGTCAGTCAATTAACCACTGCAGCTTCAAGTGTTAATAGTTTTTACAAGACCAATAAACGACTGCCCAACTACGTGACCATTTCCGGTAAACAGCTTACCATGCCCCAGTATTTATACCTGATAACCACCGAAACATCACAATTAAACAGCGGTTCAACAGCAGCCATCACAGTAAAAAATGTTAACGTTGCTCCCAAGCCAACGGAAAGCCTGAAAAAGGGAAATATTCAGAAAACAGAGTACGTTAATGTGGCTAAGAACTTAAAAAAGTTCGCAGACACCAACGGGAGGATGCCCAACTTCCTGAGCACGTCCCGGGGGAACATCAAGTTTGAGACTATGGTGGACACCTACAGCCGGATCCTGATCTTCTATAAAACCAATAAGAGACTGCCTAACTACGTGGCAGTGGCACCCTGGACTGGTAAAAGCTACACTCCGTCAGAGGGTGGAACTGGAACTAATCCAACTACGCCGACCACACCAACTACCGATGTAGTCACAGTCACTCCTACTCAATTAAATGAGGCAGTAGCCAGTGTTAAAACCTATGTTGAAAGTAGAAACAAGATGCCCACTACCGTAACGGTAGCAGGTAAAACCATACAGATATCCCAATTCCTACAGCTTCTAGCACAACGAATAATCGATTTAAACAGTGGAAAAAACGTTAATCTGAAAACTAAGACGATTAACATGGCCACCGGGCCATCAGAAAACATCAAATCAGGGAATATTCAGAAAACAGAGTATATATCCTTAGCAAGCAAGATCGCCGTTCTTTCAAGCGGCAGCAGAGTACCCAATTACTGGAGTACCACACTGGGAAGTATGAGATACGAATCAACGACCTACCTGTTTTTAAAGGCCATCACATTCTACAACACCAACAAACGATTACCCAACTATATTTACACTCCACGCTGGACTGGAACCACAACCACAGGAATGACCAGTTCTATAGTACGACCAGTCTACATCATATCAGACAAAATAAGCAACAATGCTACCGACAACGCCCGGATCAATGCAGTTATTGCTGAACTTAAGAAATTAGGAATCACTGCCTACAACTACGGTGTCGGCGCAAACAATATAGCCATCTTAAGCAACACCAACGTACCCATCAATGCTCTGATAGTGCAGTTCTTTGGAGGGGCCTGCGCAGCAACCCTGAATGAAATGGGAACATCCTATTATAAGAGTTTAAAAGATACCAAGAAGGTGTTCACAGTATTTACAGACGGAGCTAAAAAAATAACCGGGTTAGCCTGGTTAGAACGAGCACACGACGATAACTTCAGCCCAGCATCCTTCACCGGACTGGCCAATCCAGACAAATACCTCACAAACAACGGCTACAAATACTACGAAGGCTACAACAGCAGCAAACTCCAAGAACTGGTACAGATACTCTACAAGGAAGCTACCAGCTAAAACAAAGAATTAAAGGGTATTAACACCCTTTTCTAATTTTTTTTAAAATTTAATTTTATACCATATCACTTTATTTATACCATATCACTGAATTTTTTTGAGTACTATTTTACCGGATCTTCTTTCACATCACCAGAGGTGGCCTTTTCTCCTGTATCAGGGGCTGTTTTACCTTCCTTGAAGAGTTCTCCTATCCCGGCAATGGAACCTAAAATACCTGAAGTTTCCGCGGGGAGCAGTATCTTGGTCGCCCTTCCATCAGCTATCTTCTGGAGAGATTCCAGGTATTTGATGGCTATAAGGTCGTTGGTGGGATCTCCTTCGTGTATAGCATTATAAACATTTAAGATGGCCTGTGCTTCTCCTTCAGCGATTGCGATTTCCTGATATTTATCAGCATCAGCTACCTTTTTAATAGCTTCTGCCTGACCCTCTGCTTCCAGGATGGCGGCCTGCTTGTCACCTTCAGCTTTTTTAATTTCACTTTGTTTGTAACCTTCCGCCTCTAATATGGCTGCCCTTTTCATCCTCTCGGCTTTCATCTGCTGAGACATGGCCTCCACGATGTCTTTTGGGGGTTCAATCCTCTGGATTTCCACCCTTACAACACGGGTACCCCATTTATCAGTTGCCTCATCTAAGACTTCCCTTAACTGAGTGTTTATCATTTCACGGGAGGTGAGGGTCTGGTCCAGTTCCAGGTCACCGATTATATTCCTCAGGTTGGTCTGGGCCAGTTTGGTTATGGCCTGATAAAAGTCCACCACGTTGTAAACTGCGTTAAAGGGATCCACCACTTCGTAGAAGATAACACAGTCCACCACTACCACCGTGTTGTCCTTGGTAATTACCTCCTGGGGAGGTACGTCCACCACTTGTTCCCTTAAATCTACCTTCTTCAGGATTTCAATGAAAGGTATGATGATAACCAGTCCGCTTTCCACAGTACGCTGGTACTTACCCAGTCTTTCAACCACCGCTTTTTCAAAGGGTCGCAGTATCTTCACACCTTTAATTGCAAATACCAGGAGTACCAGTAAAATTAAAATTATAGTAAATATGTCCATATTCAACCACCTTCAACATCCTTTTCTATTGGTTTAACCACGAGTTTAGTTCCTTCTATCCCTTCTATATTCACAGTCTCGCCGTCTTCAATTATCTGGGCTGCAACCGCTTTCCATATGTCTCCGTCGATCTTAACCAGCCCTCCCTTATGGGGCGCTACCTCTTCAATCACCAATGCCTCCTTGCCGATTAAACGGTCAGCCGCTGCCTTTTTAGGAGAATCCTTGGTAATCCGCTTAGCGAAGGGCCTGGAGATTCCTATAAGAACGAGAGAGATTATAATAAAAGTAACAAACTGCACCAATGGATCAAAGCCCAGGTAATTTAAAACTGCACTGACCGATGCCCCTACACCAAACCACAATAAAAAAAAGCCAGTGGTTAACATTTCCCCTATAAAGAATAGGGCTGCCAGAGCAATCCAAATCTCAATATTCATCTTTTTCCCCTTTAAACTTGGTTTAATACGTTTTTTAAAAAGTTCATTTGGTTAGTGAACTTTTGCTATTTTATTAGGTTTCTAATTATATAAACTAATAACATGATGGTATGGGCTTGAGATTTTTACTGTAAAGTAAATACAATTTTATTAAGAAAAGAAATTAATAAATTTAATTAGTTAAAAACCTATTGATAGTTTAAACCTTACTGAAGGAGAGAATTTTATTTTGCCCCGGGACCTATCCATCATTATAGTAAACTACCGCACCTACCAGCTTACCAAACAGACTATAGAATCGGTAATTGATGGGAAACATCCTTTTAACTATGACATTTACCTGGTGGACAATGCGTCAGATGATGGTAGCCTTGAAAAGCTGGAGGAAGACTTTCAAGAGGAAACCTCTGATGGTTTAATCAAGTTTATAGCAAACCCAGAAAATAAGGGGTTTTCTCATGCAAACAACCGGGCCATAAAAGAGTCTGAAAGTAAATATGTGCTGCTTTTAAATTCAGACACCGTAGTCCAGGGGGACTGTCTGGATAAATGTTTAGATTACATGGCCGGTGATAAGCAAATAGGTGCTCTGGGATGTAAAATACTTTTACCAGATGGTAATCTGGACAAAGCATGCCGGAGAAGCTTCCCCACCCCAACAGTTTCCTTCTACAGGATGACCGGCCTTTCAAAACTGTTCCCCAAGAGTAAACGCTTCGGCAGATACAATCTGACCTACCGGGATGAAAACGGGACTTACGAAGTGGACAGTCTCTCCGGGGCATTCATGCTGGTTAGACGCGAGGCGATTGAGGAAGTTGGACTCCTGGATGAGGACTTCTTCATGTATGGTGAGGACATAGACTGGTGTTACCGTATTAAAGAGGTAGGCTGGAAGGTGGTTTACCTGGCTGATGCCACAATTACCCATTTTAAAGGAGGAAGTGGCAGACAATCTAAGGCATTATATGAGTTCTATAATGCCATGCGATTGTTTTATAACAAACATTACCGGGATGAACATAACATCTTGGTAACTATATTTATTTACACTGGGATATGGAGTATATACCTATCGAAACGGTCTTTGAATTTCTTTAAGTCAATTTAAAAGTAAAGTTTTAATAGAAGTCTACTGAAAACGTATGAACATTTGATATAAGTACTAGTAAAGAGTAAAATATAAAAAAATTGAGTGAAATTATGCCGATGTACGATTATTTGGTAGTTGGTTCCGGGTTATTTGGTTCTGTTTTTGCTCATGAAATGAACAAAAATGGAATCAAAGTCATGGTCATTGATAAAAGAGACCATATTGGGGGAAACGTCTTCACTGAGGAAATCTCCAATATCAATGTCCATAAATACGGTGCACATATCTTCCATACCAATAATAAAGATGTCTGGGACTATATCCGGCAGTTTGCAGAATTTAACAGGTATACGAATTCTCCCATCGCGGTTTTTAGAGATGAACTATACAATCTACCCTTTAACATGAACACCTTCTATCAAATGTGGGGTGTTAAAACACCTGATGAAGCTAGGAAGATCATAGATTCCCAAAGGAAAGAAGCGAATATAAAAAATCCAAAAAACTTAGAAGAACAGGCTATAAATTTGGTTGGAAAGGATATCTATGAAAAACTGGTTAAGGAATACACGGAAAAACAGTGGGGTAAAAAGTGCACCGAGTTACCTTCTTTCATAATTAAACGCCTTCCAGTTAGGTTTACCTTTGATAACAACTATTTCAATGATAAATATCAGGGAATACCAATAGGTGGTTATACAAAAATAATAGAAAAACTACTTACCGGTATAGAGGTTGAGTTAAACACTGACTATTTTGATAACCGGGAAAAATGGGAAAATATCGCTGGTAAAGTTATTTTCACAGGCATGATTGATCAGTACTTTGATTACTGTTTTGGTGAATTAGAATACAGATCTCTAAAATTTGAACACAAAGTACACGATGCCCAAAACTATCAGGGAAATGCCGTAATTAATTACACAGACAGTGATGTTCCATACACAAGGACCATTGAACATAAACATTTTGAGGGAACACAAACTGAAAAAACAGTGGTTACCACAGAGTATCCAATGCCCTGGAAAAAGGGAAGAGAAGCTTATTATCCGGTAAATGACGAAAAAAATATGGAAATTCTAAAAAAATATGAAGACTTAAGTGAAAATAGAGAAAATGTGATATTCGGGGGGCGTTTAGGAAGATACAGATATTATGATATGTGGGAGACCATCGATGAAGCATTGAAATTGGTAGAAAAAGAACTTAATAATAAAAAATGAAAAATAAATAGTATAAACCCACATTTATGATCAGAGAAAGTTAATAGGATAATTTCCAGTGATAAAATGGATAATAAAGTTATAATCTTCGATGAAAATCAAAATGAAGAAATTGTTTCCCAGATCAAAGGATTGACTGTAACATTTAGGGGAAAAAATAACGTAGTGAAAATAGAGAAGGGGTCTGTTTTCTATTCCAGTCATATAATACTCCAAAATAACTGCCAGGTAAATATAAAAAAGACAAATCCATATGGAATAAGAAATTTATCCGCAGAACTTGCTGATAACTGTAGTATAAAGATAGGTAAAGATTTTTCCAGTGTGTCTATCAGATTTTCCATGAGTCAAGAAAAAAATTTGAATGTCATCATTGGAGATTACTGCATGTGTGCAACTAATATAATCTTAAGACCAACAGATGGACATGCAATATACGATATAGAAAATAAAAAACTTCTAAATAAAGGAGAGGATATAATTATTGGAGATCATGTGTGGTTAGGTTTAAATTGCCTCATCCTCAAAGGAGCATACGTATCTGATAATACAGTTGTAGGTGCAAATTCTTTGATCAACAAAAAATTCACAGAAGAAAATGTAATCATTGCCGGGAGTCCTGCAAAAATTATCAAAAGGAATGTTAATTGGGATAGAAAAAACCCTCTTGTCTATGAGGATGAAAAAAGTAAAGAAAATTTTTCCCTGGTAAAACGGAAAGTATCAAATTTAATTAAAAGAGATGTTAATAGGGATAGAAAGAGCCTTAATGGGGATAGGAAAAGGAGGAGTGGGGATGGAAACCCTGTTATGTATGATGATGAGAATAGTGTAAAAAATTCTTCCCTAGTAAATGATAATATATCCTCAGTAAATGAGGATACATCTAAGTTGTCTATTGTTTTTATATCTGATGATAATTATGCAACTTGTACTGCGGTAGCTATTAATTCCTTGTATATAAATAGAGATAAAAATAATTCCTATGAAATTTTTATTATTTCCCATAAGATTAGCTCTATCAATAGGGGTAAATTGGAAAAATTAAGCAAAGAAAATTTTGATGTGAAGATTATTGATATTCAGGACACTAAGGAGTACTCTTCAGTGAAAAGGCATAGAGAACATGTATCCACCACTGCCATGTTCAAATTTGATATTCCTAATATCTTAAAATCCCATGACAAAGTGTTATACATCGATAGTGATGTTCTAATTTTGCAAGATCTGAAAGATCTTTTTGACATGGATTTTGAAGATAGTTATGCCATAGTGGTGAAGGATATCCTAACTATAAAAAACAAGAAACATTTAAAGAGATTAAATTTTAAGTGTGATTTCTATTTTAACTCAGGGGTCATGCTGTTAAATCTTAAAAAACTACGTCAGGATGATATCAGCGATAAATTGATCGATTATAGGAAAAATAAAACGAATCATTTCATGGATCAAGACGCCTTTAACGTTGTTTTTTGTAATAAAGTGAAATTTGCTCCTTTAAGATATAACCTCTTAAATTTCTATTTCGAAGTTTTACCTGTTGAGACTCTTGAAAATTTCTATGATGAGAAGTTAAATCCAGAAATAACCGAGAATTATAAGAATGCCACTATTTTACATCTTGGTGGAGCTGAAAAGCCATGGAATATGTGGATGGGTTACCTTTCATCGATATATCTGAAGTATTCCTTTGAATTTTCATACAGGTTATATTTCAACATCCTTATAAGGTTAATAAGAAATTTAAATGTTAAAAGTAGGTTTGATGGAATTTCATCCTTTGTGTACGTTGCTAAAAAGGAAAAACTGAATCCAAAGAGGATTTATAGAACTTTTAAAGCTAGGGGACTGATTAATTCCTCAGATCTTTTTGATGAAAGGTATTATTTAAGTGAACATTCAGATGTTAGAAATTCCAGTATGAATCCATTGGATCATTATATCTATCATGGATGGAAGGAAAAAAGGATTCCATCTTTAAAGTTCGACGGGAACTATTATTTACGAAGATATCCTGATGTAAGAAAGTTTAATGTAAATCCACTCGTTCATTATGTTCTCCATGGGAAAAAAGAGGGGAGATTTCCAAATTATCATGCTGAAATTAACTTGCCACAAAAAATAAATACTTATGAAAACTTTCTCAGTTATCTGGCTGAATTGGATAAGGTCAATACAGAAGCGACCATCAGGCCTTTTTTAAACAGGTTCCAGATGGGACTTAAAAGTGCTGTTGATAATGGTGAATTAGATTATTCTTCGTTTAGCATGGATGAATTAGAAGTAGTTCAACAGATCATCAAAGATCCCTATGCCTTTTATATAGAAAACTACGTGGGTGAGGAGAATTATGAAGAGTATTTGGCTGACTGGTATTTTAATAAAACTGGTAAAACATTGGATTTAAAAAATCCGGTTACCTATAATGAAAAAATTCAGTGGCTGAAGTTATATGATAATCCCCCAATTAAAACCCAACTTACGGATAAATATCTGGTAAGAGGATGGATAAAAGAGAGAATAGGAGAG
The DNA here is from genome assembly GCA_002067325.1 of Methanobacterium sp. PtaU1.Bin097. Classification (GTDB taxonomy): domain Archaea; phylum Methanobacteriota; class Methanobacteria; order Methanobacteriales; family Methanobacteriaceae; genus Methanobacterium_A. Next base: position 635 of record MVQY01000077.1, on the reverse strand, counting down.
GAATATCTAATCCCTCTTTTAGGTGTTTACGATAATTTTGATGAAATAGACTTCGATGAACTACCTGATAAGTTTATAATTAAAGCAAATCATGGTTCGGCAATGAACATCATTGTGGAAAACAAAGAAGAATTAGATATGGATCATGCGAGGGATGAGGTAAATTCATGGTTAGGTAAAAATTATGCTTACCACTGGGGGCTAGAACTTCATTATAAGGATATAGAGCCTAAAATAATAATCGAAGAGTTTATTGGTGAAGAAGGCCAGGATCTTGAAGACTACAAGATACTATGTTTTGATGGAAAACCGGAAATTGTATGGGTTGATTTTGACAGGTATCATGGTCATAAACGGAATGTCTATGACCTGGAACATAACTTGTTGCCAGTAAAAATACTGCATCCTCTGAAAATGAAAGATTCAAATTTCAAGGATGAAAAGCCTAAAACATGGGATAAGATGATCGAATTATCAGAAATCCTGTCTCAAGGTTTTAATTTCGTGAGAGTTGATTTTTACAGCGTGGATGATAAGATATACTTTGGAGAGATGACTTTCACATCGGCATCTGGAGTAGAACCTATTGTTCCTGAGGAATTTGATAGAAAGCTGGGGGATTTAATAAAGTTACC
>MVQY01000076.1 GCA_002067325.1 Methanobacterium sp. PtaU1.Bin097 | reverse complement strand
AGCAGGATTTTCCCAATAAAGAAGATGGTTCTCCCATAACACAACAGGACCCTCAAAATAAACAATACACAAGACCCTCCCCTCATAGCCGGATAAAATGGAAAGGAGTTCTTGTGGGGCTTTCATTCCTATTTATATCCCTGATCTTATCGGTAATGATAGCATTCGGCGAAAATATTCCCACCAGTCCTTCGGATATTCCAATTGAGTTTTTAACTTATTTCAGCATGATTATTACTGCTTTAACCATATTTGCCGGGTCTATCTCTGCTTATCTAAGTGGCAGTAAGAAGTTCCTGGAAGGAGCCCTGAATGGTGGGATGGTAGGTGTGATACTAGGATTTATCCTCGGCTTAGCAGGTGGAGCACTGGTCTTCTTAAGCGGAATCCTTATTTTTGGATCAATTTCCATGATCGGCGGAATTATCGGGATTTTCCCCAGGAAACTGTTTAAATAATAAAAAAAAGTAGGTATATTCTATTATCTTGGTCTTAGAAGTTTTCTGTTAAGGTTTTCCATCTTCTTCAATTCTTTAATCTGTTTTTCGAGATTTCCATCTTCCACAGAAATGGTACCCCTATATCCACATTTTTTGCATATCCACCCTAAGTCAGTATCAGGGACATTTTTTATCATATTTATAGAACCACATTGTGGGCAGTGCACCTTTTTTGACATAAACAGACCCCTTCCCAAGATTTGAGAATAAAAAAATAATTCCAAGATAGTATATGAATTTTATAACATATAATACTTGATGCACGAAAAGTATAAGTGCCGTGGGCCGGACTTGAACCAGCGACATCCAGATCTTCAGTCTGGCGTTCTCCCAACTGAACTACCACGGCAAAATGGGCCCGACGAGATTCGAACTCGTGATCACCTCCGTGTCAGGGAGGTATCATACCCCTAGACCACGGGCCCCGTCGTCCATTTTGAATATAATCATATTCCTATATAAATCTTTGTAACTTCCAGGCCAGAATCCGGCGTATATTTAATATTTTTCCTAAAATTTTTAATCCAAAGAGTTAAACAACCTAAATAGCATGATGATATGTTTATATCTACTTAAATTTTATAATATAATATACTTTCTTAAAAACTGCTTTAAAAATCTTTTTAACCACGTTTAAAGGGTTAAATTCTTGGAAACGCGGAAATAATACCCTTGCTTGGAAATTTATTTAAGTTCAAAAGTACATAAGTTAAGTGTAAAAAAAACTGGAGGAATAACAAATGGCGGATGTAGGAGATCCTATAAAGACCACAGTTGAAGAAATCCGAAAAGTGTTGAATATCGAAAATGTGATTGGTGAAGTAATCGAGACTGATGATAAAACTCTGATTCCCATAACCCGGTTTGGTATGGGTTTCGGTGCTGCTTCAGGTGAAGGAGGCTCACAAGACCAGGGTAGTGGTTCAGGAGCAGGAGCTGGTGGAGCAGCAGGAATTGAACCCATAGCCATGGTAGTGGTATTTAAAAATATAGAAGGACCGGAAGGTGTTAAAGTACTGACCCTCTCCGCAAATCCCATTGCCCAGGCTTTAGGTGAGATAGGTTCAGCTGCTATGGAAGCAATGAAAGGCATGAAAAAAGAAAAAGGAAAAGAAAAAACCAAGGAACCAACAGAATAAGCCCTTGAATTTTTATTCGGAATTTAATTAAAACAAGAGAGGATTAAATTTGATTTTAACAATAATCAGTGTCATAATTCTTATTCTGGCTCTGATTTTACTTGCAATCCTCTTTATCCCCTTCCATATTTCTTTTTACATGGAAAAAAAAGATATGGATGTGGGAGGATATTTTCAACTTAAATGGTTAAGGATACGACTACTCAAACGTACCATACCAGAAGAAGAGAAGGAAAAGAAAGAAGAAAAGGAGAAGAAGGGAAGGAAATATAGTTTAAATGATGTTCTTGATGTTCTTCGAAAATTTATGGCTGCATTTGACTATTTAACACCTATTTTACGTGCCTTTATCAAGTCCCTTGATCTTGAGAAGTTATTCCTCAATTTGAATTTAGGATTCAGTAGTCCAGTAACTACCGCTGAAGTGTGCGGCTTTATCTGGAGTATAATCCCCCTATTAAATCTTAAACCCCCAATAAATCTTTCTGTAACTCCTGATTTTGGGAAATCTAAATTCGATGGTACCGTTGACTTTGAACTTAAGCTAACCCTTTATCGGATAGTAGGAGCGCTTTTAAAGGCCATCACTAAAAAGCCCGTGCGTGAATTAATTTCCGCCGTGAGAAAATTAAACCAATGAAGACAAAAACATGACCGTTGACCCTAATACCCTTGACCTGTTAAAAGAATATATGGATACCCTACTGGTTGAAATAACCTATCATGATTGGAATAAACATATCTGGCTAAAACCAGTTATGGATTCTATGCCCAGTGGTGAAGAATATTCCATCGAGAAAGCAATCACCAAGGGTAAAGTAATAAAAGTAGGAGACAGAACCATATATCCAGTTATCATATTTTCAACCGTTGAATTTAAGGATAAATTCACCTATGAATCCATAACACCCTTTGCTTTGGCTGTGATAGAGCCAGATCGAAAATATTTCATCTCCCTGGATGAAGAAAATGAAGAGATCAGGGAACTCCTATGTGATGATGAATTATGGAGCAAATTGGGTTTGGAAAAAGATAAAACAGGAACAAATTCTCTTTAAATAAAATATTTTATAAGGGTAGATGAGGATTATTTAGGATAAATTTCCATAAAAATAAAAGAAAAAATTAAAAATAAAGAATTTAAGCTGCTTTTACGGCTAATTCGATATCATCTGCTTTCACAGTTTTTCTACCGGCGTGTTTTGCAAGTTCAACGGCTTTTTTAGCAATTTCTTCGCCTTTTTCTTCTAAAGATTTTGCTAAGGCCTCTTTTGCATCATCACTTATCCTTTGTGCACCAGCATTTTTGATGATCCTTCCCACTGGAGCAATAGGTAATTCAGCCATATTATCACCTCCTAATTTAGCTATGACCCTATAATATTTAAACTTATCGTTTTTTATAGCATTTTGGTCCATGACATATAGCATACCAGTGTAACTGATGAGAAGATCATATAACCAAAACTATTAAGGTTACAAATTATAATATGAAAATGCATGTTTGAAAGAGTAGACATTGACCCTCAAATAGAAGAGATACTGGAAAAGGCTACCAAAACCAGGATTTCACGAGATGAAGCAGTCCAACTCATGAAAACAACAGGAACAGAATTCCACGCACTCATAATTACTGCAGATACTTTACGTCATGATATCGTTGGAGATAGGGTCACCTACATACCCAACTGGAACATAAATTTCACCAATCTCTGCACTGGAACATGCGGATTCTGCGCCTTCCGTAAAGACAAGGATGAAGAAGGAGCTTATTTTTTAAACATCGACCAGGTGGTTGAAAGAGCAAGAACCGCCTGGAATAACGGGGCTAAAGAGGTCTGTATTCAGGGTGGTTTGCACCCGGATGTGGACGCTTATTTCTACCAGGAACTGCTCCAGAAACTCAGAGCAGAATTACCAGATATTTACATACATGCCTTCTCTCCCATGGAGATACTGTATGGAGCTGAACAGGCAGACATGTCCATTGAAGATGAACTTAAGATGCTGAAGGAGGCCGGACTTGATTCCATCCCCGGCAATGCCGCGGAGATCCTAAACGATGATATACGTCGGGTTCTCTGCCCCACCAAGATGAGCACGGCTAAGTGGATAGAGATAGTGGAAACCGCACACCGAACCGGAATACCCACCACCTGCACCATGATGTACGGCCACATCGAGGAACCAGAACACCGGGTGGAACATATGGATATCTTAAGACAGATACAGGAGCGAACGGGTGGTTTCACCGAATTTGTACCCTTGACCTTCATGCACCGCCTGACACCCATCTATAAGGAGGGAATCTCCAGGGCGGGAAGTACCGGCCTTGAAGATCTAAAGGTGTACGCTGTGGCCCGGCTGATGTTCGGGGATCTCCTGAGGAATATCCAGGTTTCCTGGGTGAAGCTGGGATTTAAATTCGCCCAGGTATGTCTCACCGCAGGGGCAAACGACCTGGGAGGGACTTTAGGTGAAGAGAACATATCCAAATCTGCAGGGGCTAAACATGGAGTGCGGACCACACCTGAAAATTTCCAGAGGATAATCAGGAATATGGGAAGGGTTCCAGCTGAGAGGGATACTCTTTATAAGAAATTTAAGGAGTTTTAATTCCTGTCGTAAATTAATTACTGAAAAAAAGTTCCATAAAATCTATTA